>NZ_MJYC01000035.1:0-70758 GCF_001763115.1 Campylobacter sp. BCW_4323
TTATAGATAGTTTAATCTTTTTCTTCAAAGAAAAAGTTATAAAAGATTAAAAGAAAGCTTTTAATCTTTTTAATATTAGATTGAATAGATTTTACATAATTGCTTATGCCTAAATCTTTCTGGCTCAATCGATCACTTATTTAGATTTCAAAGATTGACTAATAAGATTTGAATAACAATACTAATTTAAAAGAACAAAACAAAAAATCATTTTTAAAAGAAAAGTTTTTAAATTAAAAACAAGATTTATAAAAAAGCTTTTAGTTTTAAATTAAAAAATTAAGAAAGTTAAAAACTCAAATAATTTAAAAACTTAAAAAATCTAAAATAAAGTTAATTTATAAAATCTACTCAGTTAGTGAAACTTTATAATTTAAAAGATTTTAAGTCCTTTTTTCAAAAAAGGAAATGAAAGTATAACCAATTAAACTTAAAAGGGGATTAAATAAAGGATTAAATAGTATAAATATTTGTGTAAATATTTATATAAGTATTTGGTGGGTTGAAAAATGGGGGCTATATTTTAATGATAATAAAAAATGCAAGATATAATATACTATTATTAGGATTAAAAGGCTTGACTTAGGGAAGATAAATTCCCTAAGTTTAGAAATATTTAAAAAATTTTAATATTTTAAAAAATACTCTTGAATTTTTTTAGGATCACTTGTTTTTGTAAGCGCTAACATAAGCAAAACTCTTGCTTTTTGAGGATTCAAATCTTCAGCACTAATAAAACCTAATTTTTCATCTGAATC
This sequence comes from Campylobacter sp. BCW_4323, assembly GCF_001763115.1. Classification (NCBI taxonomy): domain Bacteria; kingdom Pseudomonadati; phylum Campylobacterota; class Epsilonproteobacteria; order Campylobacterales; family Campylobacteraceae; genus Campylobacter; species Campylobacter sp. BCW_4323. The sequence goes on from NZ_MJYC01000035.1 coordinate 759, forward strand.
ACTCACAGCAACACGACCTGCTACAACCCTTGAACTTACAACAACATCAAGTCCTTTTTTTATAAGCTCTTTTAAAACATTTTTTTGATCTTCATGTATACTTCCTGCACCACTTCCTGCAACAACTATGCCCTTAGTTCCATGTTCAAATAAAGCTTTTGCAGCGACACCACTACCATCATTTGAATAGCTATAAAGAATATCTACTTTTGGCAAACTTGTGAGTTTGCTTACATCAAAAGGAGCGTTTTTTGCATGAGCTTTAGTAACATTATTATAGAAAAAGACTTTACCATCTACTATATAACCCAAATCCCCAAAATCAGGAGAAGAGAAAGCATCAACATTTAAACTATGGGTTTTTACTACACCTCTAGCACTTAAAATTTTATCATTCATAGCTACCATAACACCCTTGCCCTTAGACTCTTTATCAGCAGCTAATGCTACAGCATTGTAAAGATTTTTTGGCCCATCTGCACTTATAGCAGTTGATGGACGCATAGCGCCAACTAAAACTACAGGCTTATCACTTTTAATGGTTAAATTTAGAAAATAAGCAGTTTCTTCCATGGTATCAGTACCATGAGTTATAACCACACCATCCACCCCTTCAGCAAAAAGCTTATTGATTTCTTTAGCAAGCTTTAGCCAAATTTCATCACGCATATTTGAACTATCAATATTTGCTATTTGTTCCCCGCTAATATTAGCTAAATCTTGAATTTGTGGAACCGCTTTGATTAAAACATCTACACCAACAACCCCAGCTGTATAACCTGTTGTGGCAACAGCACTATCAATAGAACCTGCTATCGTTCCACCTGTTGCTAAAATAGCAATCTTTGGTTTAGCTTCTGCCATACATGCTCCTATAGATAAAAATACTAATACACATAATAGTAACTTTTTCACAATTCTCCCCTTATTTTGTTAAAATTCGTTTCATTAATGAAACTTATATAATATTAATAAATAATAAATAAAAATTTTATAAAATTTATAAAATTTCTTTAATAACAAATTGTGGAGTTACTAATCCTCTAAATTCATTCTTAGAAATACTTCCAAGCAAAGAAATATTTTGATTCAATTCTGGCTCTTTATCAAAATTAAAAAATAAAGCTTCTATGGTTTTATTTTCCTTGGTTAAAATAAGCTTTAAGTGTTTTTCATCTTTACCTAGAAGTTTTTTATTTTTTACACAAAGATTTTCTAAAACAAAAAAAGGTCGTGGATTTTTATGTCCAAAAGGTTCAAAAGATTCTAAAATTTCAAGCATTTCAAAATCAATTTCGCTAGGTTCTAAGATTCCTAAAATTTCATCTGTATCCAAAAATTCACTTTCAGAAATTTGCGAACATTCTTTTTTGATTTTATTTTTAAATTGTTCAAAATTTTCAGAGTTTAAACTGATTCCAGCGGCACCTTTATGACCACCATAATTGCTTAATATAGAATTTGTCTTAGAAATTAAAGCTAAAATATCAATCTTGCCAACACTTCTTGCGCTACCTTTTAAGTGTTCTTTATTTTGAGAAAATACAAAAGCAGGTTTATTAAAATGTTTAGCTAAACGACTTGCCACAATCCCTAAAACCCCTTCATGCCAATTTAAACCCGATACCACAATACAAGAATCGTTTTCATCGATTTGATTTAAACTATCTTCAAAAAGCTGTTTTTCTTCATCTTTACGACTTTCATTAAAACTAACAATTTGTTCTAGATATTCTAAAGCTTTATTAAAATCTTTAGTGTGTAAAAATTCATAAGAAATACTTGCATCATCCATTCTTCCAGCACTATTTATAAGCGGAGCAATTAAAAACCCTATATTATCAAGAGCAAATTTATCCTTTTGATAATAATGCTTAATAGCCCTAAAAGCAGCCCTTTTAGATTTGTTAATATGATCTATACCACGCCTTACTAAAGCACGATTTAAATCTCTAAGTTCCATCATATCTGCAATAATTGCAATCGCCAAAAGTTCTAAAAATTTACACATATCATATTTAAGCTTGCACACCTCTTTTAAAGCCGCTATCAAATACCATGCAACTTGAGCTCCACAAATTTCAATTTCTGGAAAATCACAATCTTTTTGCTTTGGATTGATAATGGCAAAAGCATCAGGCAAAACATCTTGAGGCATATGATGATCAGTGATAATCAAATCTATATTTTTTTCTTTACAGAGTTTGGCTGCTTCAAGAGCAGCTATTCCATTATCTACTGTTATTATTAAATTTACATCAAGTTCGTTGATGATCTCAGCATTTAATCCATATCCATCTTTAAAACGATTTGGAATTCTTACTATATAATCAAAACCTATATCATCGAAAAATTCTGCCATAATAACACAAGAAATAATTCCATCAACATCATAATCCCCTACTATGGCGACTTTCTCATTTTTTTCTACAGCTTCTTTGATGCGATTAGCTGCTTTATATGCATCCTTTAAACAGCATGGCAAAGGCAGATCGCAAAGTTTGGTATGCAAATCTTTTTCAAAGCGTGAAGCCAAAATTTTTTTAATTTCATTTTTATTAATTATCTTCATAGTTTATAGCTGCCTTGATAAAACCGCAAATCACAGGATTAACATGCTCAAGTCTTGAAGTAAATTCTGGATGAAATTGCACAGCCAAGAAAAAAGGATGACAGTTAAGTTCAACTGCTTCAATCAATCCTTTGCTTTCACCACTTACAATTAAACCGTGTTTTTCAAAATCTGCTCTATATTTTGGATTTGCTTCATAACGGTGGCGGTGGCGTTCTTTTACACTTTTTGTTTCATTATAAACCTTAGCCAAAAGGGATTTTTCCTTGATATCACATTTATAAGCCCCTAAACGCATAGTTCCGCCTAAAGGAGTTTTTGCTGTACGAATTTGTTTTTCTCCATTTGTATCCATAAATTCATCAATCAAATAAACCACAGGATTTTGGCATTTCTCATCAAATTCACTTGAATTTGCATCTTTAAGTTTTAATACATTTCTAGCAACTTCCACCAAAGCAAGCTGCATACCTAAACAAATTCCTAAAAAAGGAATTTTATTTTCTCTTGCGTATTGAATGGCTTTTATCTTACCTTCTACACCACGATATCCAAATCCCCCCGCAACTAAAATTCCACTCACATCTTTAAATACTTCAGCACTTTCCATATTTTCAAGTTTTTCACTATCTACCCATTTTAACTCCACTTTAGTATCTAGAGCTGCGCCTGCGTGTATAATAGCTTCAGTAAGGCTTTTATAGCTTTCTTTTAAATCCACATATTTGCCTACAAAAGCGATTTTAACTTCATTACTTGGAGCTATAACTCTTTTTACCAAAGAGTCCCAATTTTCCATATTAGGTTTTAAATTTTTCAAATCCAAAATTTCAGCAATAGGGCTTAAAATATCTTGCTTTAAAAAATTAAGTGGAATTTGATAAATACTAGCCGCATCAACACTTTCTATCACGCAATTTTTTTCCACCCCACAAGAAATAGCAATTTTATCTTTTAAATCTCTATCAAGAGCTTTTTCACTACGACAAATAATCATATCAGGACTAATGCCTATGCGTCTTAACTCGCCTACACTATGTTGAGTTGGCTTTGTTTTTAATTCTCCTGCAGCCTTGATAAAAGGTACTAGGGTAAGATGAATATTCATAGCATTATTTTTACCCACTTCCAAACGCAAAGCACGAATGGCTTCTAAAAAAGGCAAGCCTTCTATATCCCCAACAGTTCCGCCTATTTCAACGATGAGTATATCTTTGCCTTCTCCTGCTTTTTTAATGCGATCTTTGATTTCTCCTACTATATGAGGGATAACTTGAATGGTTTTGCCAAGATATTCTCCACGCCTTTCTTTTTCAATCACACTTTGATAAACGCGTCCTGTAGTAAAGTTATTATCTTGAGATAAACTCTCATCCAAAAAACGCTCATAATGTCCCAAATCAAGATCCGTTTCTGCTCCATCATCAGTTACAAAAACTTCCCCATGCTCAAAAGGACTCATGGTGCCTGGATCGACATTGATATAAGGATCAGCTTTTAAAATACTCACTTTAAGCCCTGAATTTTTTAAAAGTGTTGCGATAGAAGCAGCAGCTATCCCTTTACCCAAAGAACTTAAAACTCCGCCTGTTACAAAAATATATTTTGTTTGTTTCATTGATAATAAGCCTTATTTTTTTATCTAATTATAGCTTGATAAAACTTTTTATTTCATTAGAATTTTAAGTAAAAAATGCAAGAATTATAAAAAATATTTTTATCAAAAAAGGAATAAGCATGCAAATCACTTTACTTTTTCACACTCCATTATCTATTTGTTCTCATGCAACAAGAACTTGTTGGCAAAGCTTTGAAAAAGGCGATTGCGGTGGCGAAAAAGATAAAGAACTTATCGATCGCGTGGGTAATAAATTCAAACACGCTTCAACCTTAGAACATCTAAACTATACTTTTTATATACAAGGAATTTCAAGAGCTTGTTTGCAAGAAGTTGCAAGACACCGTCACACTAGTCCTAGTGTAAAAAGCACGCGTTATACCTTAAAAGAACTTCGCAATGAAGCTGAATTTAAAACAGGAGATTTTGAAAATGCAAGCCGTTATCTTGTGCTTTGTGGCAATGAAGAGGTTGATAACGCAAGTATTAAAGCCTTAGAAAATTTACGCACTATTTTACAAAAAAGCATTAGTCTAGATATAGCCAAATACTGCTTACCAGAAAGTTATAAAACCGAACTTACACTAACGATTAATGCAAGAAGTTTGCAAAATTTCATATCTTTGCGTAGTTCAAAATCAGCTCTTTGGGAGATTAGAAATTTAGCAAATGCTTTATTTGAAGCCTTACCACAAGAACACAAATTTATATTTGAACATTGCCTACATAAAGATATAGAATAAATCATACTAATTTTATCTTATTTAAAATATTTTTATGCTACCATTTATAAAATCAAGCTTTATGCAAGTATATTTTCATATACCTTGTGCTTGATTATAGTTTCTTATAAGGACTTTTTATGGATAAACAATTTTTTCAAGATTTTTTAATGCTTTCACAAGCTCATACTATAGCTACTCTTGCTATGCTTTGTGTTGCTTTTTACGCATTAAAAAAAATGCGGGATATAAAAATCAATTTTTCTCTTCGCATGCTATTTGCGCTTTTAATGGGTTTGGGGTTTGGTTTTGCTTTGCAATATTTGGCAAATTTTCCAGATGCTAAAGAAGCAAGTAATATTCTTTGGTATAGTGAAACAAAACATTGGTTTGCATTTGTAAGTTCTGTTTTTGTAGCTTTTATAAAAATGTTGGTTGTTCCCCTTGTAAGCATTTGCATTATAAAAGTAATTATAGAAATTGATAAAAATATCAAAATATCCTCCTTGCTTGGAATAAGTCTTTTTTGGATACTCTTTAGCACAGCCATAGCTGCAACCTTGGGTATATTTTTAGGTTATAGTTTTGATTTAGGAAGTAATTTTGCAATACATGAAGGAGATAAACAAATTCGCGAAATTCAAACTTTTTCAAATATTATACTAGGGCTAATACCTAGCAACATCATTACAGCTATTAATAAAGAAAATATTATAGCTATTGTCATTTTTTCTTTTTTTGTAGGAATTAGTGCTAAAAAAATTTCTAAAAAAGAAGAGTATGAACAAGCCTTTAAAAGTTTTCATAATTTTATCCTAATCTTTTATAATATTATGATGAACATGACTGCTACAGTTATTAGATTTATGCCTTATGCTGTAGTTTGTATGATGGCTAATGTGCTTTTAAGCAATGGTTTTGAAGCTATCAAAACAGCTGGGCTTTTTATAATGCTTATTTATATGGCTATGTTTATAATGTTTGGGGTGCATTTTTTACTTCTTGCTTCACAAGGGCTAAACCCTATAAAATATGCAAAAAAAGCATTTCCTGTATGGTTATTTGCATTTAGCTCAAGATCTTCTTTGGGCACTTTGCCTATGACCACTTCAACTTTGCAAAATAAATTTGGAGTTAATTCAGCTATAGCTAATTTTGTAGCATCTATAGGTACAACAACAGGACTTAATGGTTGTGCAGGATATTTTCCAGCTTTAGCGGCAGTTTTTGTAGCTTTTGCTACACATACACATATTGATTTTACATTTGCTTTAATGATAGTTTTGGTAGCTGTTATTGGATCCTTGGGTATAGCTGGGGTACCTGGAAGTGCAACTATGGCAGCTTCTATTATGCTAGCAGGGATTGGATTTGGTAATAATTTTGTCATGCTAAGTTTGATTTTAGCCATAGATCCTATTATAGATATGGCAAGAACAGCAAGCAATGTCTCAGGAGCTATGACTTCGGCACTTTGTACTGCAAAAAATCTAAAAGCTCTAGATAAAGAAATTTACAATTCTTAATCTTTTAAAACCCAATGCTTTTCATTGGGTTTTAGTATTTATTGGCAACCTTCACATTCTATGCTACGATCTGCAACATTAACTTTTTCACTATCAGGGCTTTCGCTTCTTAAATAATAAGTAGATTTTACTCCAAGCTCCCAAGCGAGTTGATAAATTTCATTTAAATATCCCCCACTTGCTTTATCAAGTGATAAAAAGATATTTAAACTCTGCCCTTGATCGATCCATTTACCACGCACAGCAGCAGCCTTTACAAGAATTTTTTGATCAAGTTCGTAGGCTGGAGTATAGTATTGCCAAGTATCAAGGCTTAAATTTGGCACAACAACAGGTATCATACCACTTAAATTTTGTTCAAACCACTTTCTTTTGTAAACAGGTTCTATAGTCTGCGTAGTACCCACCAAGATAGAAATAGAAGAAGTAGGCGCAATGGCCATCAAATAACCATTTCTCATACCATCTTTTTTAACTTTTTCTCTAAGTTTAACCCAGTCGCATTCACTTTGATCAAATAAGCCTTCTCTTAAAGTTAAAGCTTTAGCCTTAGGACTTGCTACATCAATAGGAAAAATCCCCTTGCTCCAATTTGATCCTTCAAAATCTTCATAAGAACCTTTTTCAAGAGCTAAATTTGAACTCGCATTAATAGCTTCAAAGCTAATTTGCTCCATAATCTCATCGATTTTATTTAAATGCTCATCGCTTCCCCAATGAATCTTAGCCTCAGCAAGCATTTGTGCTTCACCCATCACTCCAAGTCCTATGGCGCGAGATTTTAAATTTGTATCTTTTACTTTTCTATGAGGATAAAAATTTAAATCAATTACATTATCAAGCATACGAATAGCCGTTGGCACAACACGCTCTATATCTTCTTTAGTATATACTTTGCTAAGATTTATACTTGCTAAATTACAAACGGCTGTTTTTCCATCATTTTTATATTTTTCCACTATATAAACTTTATTACCATCAATGCTATCTAAAGTTGATATTTTTTTGGCTGGTTTTTCATATCCCCCATCGATCACAACCTTTTGCTCTTCATCAAAATGAAGCTCATCTCCATTTTCAAAAACTACTTTAATTTGATAATAATTTGGCTCGGTATTTTGAAAAATTTCAGTACATAAATTTGAACTTCTAATAATTCCTACATGAGCATTTGGATTTGCTCTATTAGCACTATCCTTAAAACATAAAAATGGCAAGCCTGTTTCAAAATAATTTAGCAAAATTTTCTTCCAAAGCTCTTTAGCTTCTACGATTTCTTTGGTAATGCTTTCATCTTTTTCATATTCTTCATAGCGTTTTTCAAAAGCCTCGCCATATAAATCACACAAATCCGCTGTATCTGCAGGATCAAAAAGAGTCCATTTATCGTTTGCTCTCACTCTCTTCATAAAAAGATCATTGATCCATAAAGCAGGGAAAAGTTCATGAGCACGGCGTCTTTCTTCACCTGAATTTTTACGCAAATCAATAAAATCACTTATATCCATGTGCCAAGGCTCTATATAAACCGCTATAGCCCCTTTTCTAGTACCTAGTTGATCTACTGCCACGGCAATATCGTTGGTAATTTTCAAGAAAGGTATAATCCCTCCTGCGGCATTTTTATGCCCATCTATGCTTCCACCCATAGCACGCACTTTAGACCAATCCCAACCTATACCACCACCAAATTTAGAAAGTAAAGCCATTTCTTGATAAGAATCAAAAATACCTTCAATATTATCAGGGGTTGATCCTATATAACAAGAGCTAAGTTGATGGCGCGTTGTCCTAGCGTTTGATAAAGTTGGAGTTGCAAGCATGAGTTCAAATTTAGAAATAAGATCATAAAATTTCTTTGCCCATTCTTGGGGATTAAATTCATTCTGCGCTAAAAACATCGCAATGGCCATAAACATTTGTTGAGGAAGTTCTATAGGCATACCTTTACTATCTTTAATCAAGTATCTATCATATAAAGTTTTAATACCAAGATAAGTAAATTGCATATCGCGTTCAGGCTTAATATAAGCATTTAAATCATCTAAATCGTATTTTTCTTTAAGACCAAGTAAAATTCTTCCTTCTTTTTCGCCCTTTTCAAAATATTCACGCAAATGATTATAGCGATTCATACCATTAACTTTCTTATACAAATCAAATAAAAAAAGTCTAGCTGCAACAAAGGTCCAATTTGGACAATCAATATCTATCTTATCTACCGCGGTTTTAATTAAAGTTTTTTGAATTTCTTCAGTTGAAATTCCATCGCGAAATTGAATCTTTGCATCGAGTTCAAGTTCGCTTAAATTCACACCTTCTAAATCTTTTACAGCATCAGAGGTGCATTTTTTAATCTTAGAAATATCCAATTCTTCTGTGCGACCATTTCTTTTAATAACTTTCATTGCCTTCCTTGCTTTTTATTTAAATGTTCTTTTAAAAATTGCATCAACATTTTTTGTATAGTAGTTATAATCGAAACATTTTCTTACATCCTCTTCGCTCAAACTTTTTCTTAAATCCTCATCCTCTAAAAGTGCCAACAAAAACAAACTTTCATTTTTTTCATTGATAGCAGCCTTGCCATTTTGCAAATCCGCCCAAACTTTCATAGCATTTCTTTGAACTATTTTATAAGCTTCTTCACGACTAATGCCTTTAAATGGAAGTTCTAAAAGCACCCTCCCTGAAAATACAAGCCCACCTGTAAGATTTAAATTTTTCATCATATTTTCAGGATAAACCAAAAGCTTATCAATCAAATTTGTAAGACGCGTAAGCATAAAATCGGCCGTGATAAAAGCATCAGGCAAAATAAATCTTTCAACACTAGAATGAGATATATCTCTTTCATGCCAAAGTGCAACATTTTCTAAAGCTGGAGTTACAAAAGATCTAAGCACACGACAAAGCCCTGTGATATTTTCACTTAAAACGGGATTTCTTTTATGTGGCATAGCTGAACTTCCCTTTTGTCCTACACTAAAATACTCTTCAGCCTCATAAACTTCAGTTCTTTGAAAATGTCTTATGGCTACAGCGATTTGCTCACAACTTGAAGCTAAAATCGCAATAGCAGAAATAACTTGAGCGTAACGATCTCTTTGAATCACCTGATTTGAAACAGGAGCGGCTTTAAGACCTAAATTTTTACAAACTTCTTCTTCAAATTCCAAAGGTGCATGAGCAAAATTTCCCATTGCACCACTGATTTTTCCATAGCTTATCGCTTCTTTTGCATGTTCTAAAAGCTCTTTTGCATGCAAAATTTCATCATACCAAATAGCTAACACCAAACCAAAAGTGATAGGTTCTCCATGAATTCCATGACTTCTTCCTACCATTAAAGTGGTTTTATGCTCCAAAGCACGCTTTTTAATCACTTCTAAAAGCAAAGAAACATCTTCTAAAATAAGCTCCAAACTCTCTTTTATCTGTAAAGCAACAGCTGTATCTATACAATCAGAACTTGTCATTGCATAATGCACAAAACGACTCTCTTCTCCCAAACTTTCACTTACACTTGTAAGAAAAGCGATAACATCGTGTTTTGTGGTTTTTTCTATTTCGTCTATTCTTGCAATATCAAATTTTGCATTTTTAAGAATTTTTTCGCAGTCTGTGTCATTAATGAGACCGAGTTTATTCCAAGCTTTTACAGCAGCTAATTCTACTTTTAACCACGCATCATATTTTGCTTGCATGTCCCATTTTTTAGCCATGATTTCTCTGCTATATCTTTCAACCATCTTTGAAACCTTTTTAGCTATAATTTTATATTTTAAAAAACGGAAATTATATCAAATTATCCTAAGAAAGTTATTAAATGGCCTACATAAAAATAAAACTCTCAAACAATGGAAAAAAGGCGTTTCAAGTCCTTATGGAAAATTTAAAAATTAGCATAAATGAAGCACAAAAACTCATAGACAAAAAAAGACTTTTTTGTGATGGAATTTTAGTAGAAGAAAAGAATAAAATTTTAAATGGTTTAGTAGAGCTTATAGTCTATGAAAACAACCCCAAAGGAGTAGAAATTGTCTTTGAAAATGAAGACTTTGCCATACTTGAAAAAGAAAGTGGGATCTTAAGCCATCCAAATGGTAGACATTGCAAATACAGTCTTAGTGATGAAATTTGGCATCTTTGGGGAAAAGAAGCTTGCGTAGCGCACAGGCTTGATAAAGAAACAAGCGGACTTATACTTGTAGCTAAAAATAAAAAAGCACAAATTGATCTTAAAAGCTTGTTTGAAAAAAAACTAGTTCAAAAAGAATACCTTGCTCTAGCTCATGGAAAAATAGAAGAAAATTTTATAGTTGATAAAGCTATAAATTTAACTAAAAACTACGATGATATAAAAACAAGAATGCAAATTTGCAAAGAAGGAAAACAGGCTATCACTGAATTTGAAATTTTAGAATACTTTCCTAAAATCAACGCCACTCTTTTACTTTGCAAACCCTTAACAGGCAGGCAACACCAAATAAGAGTGCATTTGCACTATAAAAACCATACCATTTTAGGAGATCCGCTTTATGGGCTTAGCAAAGAACAAATCGAAAGCATTTTAGATGAAAAATTAAATCCTAAAGAACGCTTAAAACTTACAGGTGCCTTGCGTTTGTGTTTGCATTCTTATCGTTTGAAATTTCAATATAAAAATCAAAATTTTGATATCAACTCAAAAATAAACATAAAAGAAATTTTCAACAATTCCATAAAATAAAATGATGTTTCACTACGCTACAATCAATCACTTTTTTACCAAATTTTAAAACAAAAAAATAATTCTTACTAAAACTTTAAGTATAATTAAATAAAAAAGCGAGATTTTCTAATGAAATTTGTTAATTTTATACAGGATCAAAAACCCAATCTAGGAGTACTAAATTCTAGTGGAAAAATTGTAAGTTTTGCTGATCTTGGCATTGAAACTAACGATATGAATGAATTTATTATCTATTTTGATAAATTTAAACACAAGCTTACAGACTTGGATTCTAAAATAGCCTATGAAATTCCAAAAGAAGATTATCTAGCTCCTATTATAGAACCTCGTCAAGATATTATATGTCTTGGGATTAATTTTTTAGATCATGCCAAAGAATCTGCCAAATTTAAGGGTGAAAAATTTGAAGAAAGAGAATATCCTGTATATTTTGGAAAACGCTGCAATCAAGCTACGCCACCTTTTGGAGATATACCTTTACATGCAGATGTAACTTCTCAGCTTGATTATGAATGTGAGCTTGCATTTATTTTAAGTAAAGATGCTTATAAAATCAAAGCTAAAGATGCAAAAAATTATATCTTTGGCTATACTATTATCAATGAAATTTCAGCTCGCGAACTTCAAAAACGCCACAAACAATTCTACCGAGCAAAAAGTCTTGAAGGTAGCACTATAATGGGACCTTATATCACAAGTGTAGATGAAATTTCTTATCCTCCTAAACTCCAACTTCAAAGCTATGTCAATGATGAACTGCGCCAAAACTCTAACACCCAATTGTTTATTTTTGATATTGCTTATGTCTTAGAAGAACTTAGCGCGGGCATGCTTTTAAAAGCTGGAAGTATTATATCTATGGGAACTCCTAGTGGAGTGGGCATGGGGTTAAATCCACCTACTTTTTTAAAATCAGGAGATAAAGTACGTTGTGTCATAGAAAATTTAGGAGAACTTTGCAATAAAATAAAAAAACTTTAAATAAAAAATATCAATATATTAAACAATTTACCAAAATTAAAGTATAATGACATTCTGAGAAATTTAAACTTAAGGTAGAAATTTATTATGAAAAAAATAATAATAATTTTATGTTTATCTTATGCAAATATAGTCTTTGCAGTAGATATGATAACCCCTATTCCAAATTCCATCCCTTATGATAAAGAAAAAGCTAAGCTTGGAAAAAGTCTTTATATGGATAAAAGCTTATCCAAAGATGGAAAAGTTTCATGTAATACCTGCCATAGGCTTGATCAACACGGCGTTGATGGACTTGAATTTTCAATAGGAGTTGATAATCAACTTGATAAACCTTTTAACACTCCTACAACCTTTAATTCTGTGTTTAATTTTGTGCAATTTTGGAATGGCAGAGCCAAAGATTTAGCAGAACAAGCAAAAGTGCCTTTTTTTAATCCAAAAGAAATGGGACTAAGTCCTGAACTTCTTTTACAAAAAGTTAATTCTAATGAAGATTATGTAAAAACTTTTAAAAAACTTTTTGGAGAAGTTACGGTAGAAAACATAGCTCTTGCAGTTGCAGAATTTGAAAAAACCTTAATCACTCCAAATTCTCCTTTTGATCGCTATCTTAGCGGAGATCAAAATGCTATTTCAGCTCAAGCTAAAAAAGGTTATGAAGATTTTAAAGCTAATGGCTGCATTTCTTGTCATCAAGGTCAAAATATAGGTGGAAATATGTTTCAAAAAATCGGTATTTTTGAAGAATACCCAAATCAAGAAGATTTAGGACGCTATGATATCACAAAAAGAGAAGCTGATAAAATGATATTTAAGGTTCCTAGTTTAAGAAATATAGCCAAAACCGCGCCTTATTTTCATGATGGTTCTATACCTACTTTAGATGCTTGTGTTCAGTTTATGGCTTACTATCAACTAGGAAAATTTTTAGATCAAAAAACAGTTGATAATATAGTTGCATTCCTAGAAAGCTTGACAGGAGAATATCATGACAAATAAAAAAAGTTCATTTTTGATAAAATTTATTATTTTATCTTCGCTAGTTTTAGCTTTTATTCTTGTTTTGCTAGGTATTATTTTTAACAACTACTCCTCATCTAAAGATAATAAAGACTTAATAAACATAGTTCAACAGCTACAAATTTCAGATGAAAAAATCAATTCCGTTTTTCAAAATAGTTTTAATTTTATTAACTATGATCCAAGTGTTCAAGCAATAAAAAAAATGCAAGAAAACTTTAAAAAACTTAAAACTTTTGGGATTGATATAAGCAAAGCGGAAGAAATTTTTAATGCCAAACTAATCCAGCTTAATTATTTCAAATCCGCAAATTCCATAGCGGTAAATTCAAAACTTTATTTGTTTGAGTTAGCTAAAAATTATTTTGAAGAATTAGAACAAAACCATGAAACAAATAAAAACAACTATAGAACAATGAGTTCTATGTTAAGCGTTCTTTCAACTGAAAGTATTTTGCAAAAAACAACACTCAATCAACTCAACAGCCTTATGAAAGAAATCAAAAACGATACAAAAAGTGAAAATTTACAACTTTTTCTAAAACACTATAAAATGATTGTAAAACAGATTTCTATTATGCAAGATAATTCTTCTATTTATGAGAATAATTCTCTTATGAAAGAGTTAAAACAACTTAACGCTTTCACTCAAAATGCTGTAGAACAATCTAATTTATTTAAATTTTATATCGCTTTAACAGTATTTGGAATCACTCTTGTATTATTTGTATTTTTTATTTTATTAACACTAAAAAAAGTCATCATGCCAATTCATACTTTAGAAAAACTAAGCGCTAATTTAGCTAGTAAAGAAGCCAATCTACACTCTCGTTTAAATATAGATCCAAAAAGCGAACTTGGACAAAGTGCTCAATATATTAATTCATTTATATCCACCGTTCAAAACTCAATCATAGAAGCCATAGAAAATGCTAAATCAAGTCATCAAAATTCACAAAAGCTCAAAAACAACTCTATGATGCTTGAAAACAGTTCTAATTCACAACATGAACAAATTCAAGGCGTTAAAGAAATCACCTATGTCTTAGATGATCATATCAATCTTGCGGGAAATTTAGCACAAGAAAGCATAGAAAATATGCAAGATATGCACATACTGATGGATAAGGTAGAACTTACTCTATCTGAACTTGTAAATTTAATAAATGAAAATAATGAAAAAGAGCAAAATATAGTAGCCAATATGGATAATCTAACTCAAAGTGCAGATAATATCATAGAAATTACAAGTTCTATTAGAGATATAGCCGATCAAACCAATCTACTTGCCTTGAATGCAGCTATTGAAGCTGCAAGAGCGGGCGAACATGGACGGGGTTTTGCAGTTGTTGCTGATGAAGTAGGTCAACTTGCCGATAAAACAAGTAAATCTCTTTTAAATATAAATGCTACTGTTAATGCTATAGTCCAACAAATCAATGACAACAAAGCCTTGATGGATCTTATCCATGATTCTATGAAAGAAACCTCTTTAAAAACCAATGATTTACAACAAGAACTTGTAAATTCTATGCATAAACTAGAAAGCTCTATAGAATCAACCCAAACCATGAAAGATAAAAGCATGGAAGTAAAAGATAAAATGCTTATCCTAGGAACAAGCATAGACAAGGTTAATGAACTTGCAAATTCTGTTAAAGATTTATCATCCGAAATCAATAATATCTCTCAAAATGTTCTAAATGGTGCGTCTAAACTCTCTGAAAAATTAAGTAGCTTTCAGTAACTTTTTTCGTGTTAATTTAAATTAACACGAAATTTTAATAAAAAATTTATCTTTAATTTATGTTTTTAAAGTAAAATTAACAGTTTTTATTTCATAAGGAGATACTATGGAGTTTCTTGAACTTTTATTAGTTTTAATCGCCTTGATACTGATTATCAAAAAACCAGAAAAAGAAAATTTGGCTTTTGGTTTGGTAATGGTAGCTTGGCTTTTAATGGTTTTTTTCTATGTTGGCCACAAAACAGGCGCACTATTAACAATAATGAATCTGTAAGGAAGGGCTAAATGAACGAAATCAATAAAACAAAAAATTTCTACACGCTAATGTGTTTAGCAGGCTTTTTGATCATACTCTTACCTGTAGGTATTGCAAATTTTGTATTTGGTTATATGTTGGGTGATAGTCCCTGCACGCTTTGCTGGGGACAAAGAGAAGCAATGATCTTTATCGGTGTGATGGCGCTTTTCATTGTTCGTTATGGTATGAAAGGTAAATACCTTGCTGCTCTTTTAATCATGACAGCAGTAGGCCTTTATCAATCTTTTGCTCACTATGGCAATCACGCTCATAGAGATTTAGATCAAGGTTTTGGTTTAGCAGTTTTTGGTATCCATACTTATTTTTGGGCTGAAGTGGTATTTTGGGCTGTTGTATTGCTTTTAGGTGTGATTTTTGCTTTTGCTCCTAAATTTAATGCTTTTGAAGCAGAATTAAATGGAGAAAAATTTAGAAAATATACGAAATTTTCTCTCGCAGCTGTAGTTATCAGTGCGATTGTAGTAGCTTCAAATGTTTTCCAAGCTTTTGTAAGCACAGGAATTCCTCCTTATGTGGGACAAGGCGATCCTGTAAGATTTAGCTTAAATCCAAAATACATCATTTGGAGTAAAGAAGGTTGGAATGGTTTATGGCAAAATATTTCTTTCTTAGGAAAGCGCGATGTTAAAGCTCCTGATTATGCTTTTGCACCTGCAAGTGAAAAACTTGGCATAAAATTTGATAATGATATCAACAATGCTCCATTTGCAAAAATCAATGATGAGCTTAAAATCACAAATGAACAAACTATAAATTTTGACAAAGCCATCAATACTCTTGATTATATCAACAATGAATTTGTAGCAAGCTCTAAATGGGATGTGGCTTTCTTAGATAATAATTTTAGCGTTAAAGAAGGTTTTGAGCTTGATCCTTATTTTTCAGCTACTATCGATCCAATTATTGGCATCATACCTTATATGAACGATAAATTCATTCTTATGGGCTCAAACAAATCTTTCTTAAGATTTGCAAAAAATCCTAATGCAAGTGAAGAAGATATCGCTAAACAATACGCTGATTTTGTAAAAGGTAATGATAAATTTAAAGGCCAAGGCGAAGGTTTAGGTCGTGGAAGACTTGATACTGTAAGAGCAAAATTTAACCATGTAGCAAGCATGACTACAGATGGAAATTATCTTTATCTTGCAACTGTTCCAAACAACAAAGACGCTAAAACTTTTGTAATCTCTAAAGTTTCTTTAAAAGATCGTGTTCTTTCAGGAGAATTTACTCCAAAAGCAAATCTTAAAGAAGGTAAAACTTTAGGCGATCTTTATGTAACTTCTATGACTTTTAAAGATGGGGAAATTTATGCACTTAGTAAAAATCACAATGTGATTGCCGTAATTGATCCAGTTAAGGAAGAAGTAGTAAAAACTATCGCTTTCCCAAGCTCTATCACTAATGCTAGAAGCATTTTCTTTAAAGATGGAAAAATCAACATTCTTTCTTATCAAGATGGAGCAAACAAGCTTTATACTCTAAACTAAGCTTTAAGTCCTAGTGAAAACTAGGACTTATATTTGATCTTATCTTTAAACCCTGCTTTTTCAAAACCTCTTAAACGAAGCAAACAACTATCGCACTCCCCACATGCTTCATCTTCACTCTCATAACAAGACCAAGTAAGTTCTAAAGGTACATTTTCTTTTAAGGCTAGTTCTACAATTTTAGCTTTGTTCAGTCTAACAAGCGGAGTTTTTATACAAATTTTAAAATTCTTACTCGTACCTTCATTGATAAATTCTTGTGCCTTTTGTATAAACTCATCAGTACAGTCAGGATAACCACTGCCATCTTCTTCTACCACCCCTATAAAAATACTCTCACAATTTTCCTTTTCAGCCAAAGATCCTGCTATGCTTAAGAAAATTCCATTGCGAAAAGGCACATAGGTGATAGGTGGGGTATCGCTTATGCAAAGCTCATTTTTAGGAATGTCTATACTTTTATCGGTTAAGGCATTACCCCCTATATCTTTGATAAAACTCACATCTAAAATATAAGATTTTTCTACTTTTAAAGCCTTGCAAATTTGCTTAAAACATTCTCTTTCTTTCTCTTGAGTGCGTTGTTCATAATCAAAATGCAAAGCGATGATTTCATAACCTTCTTTTTTAGCTAGATAAGCACACAAAGTGCTATCCATACCGCCACTTATGATACAAAGTGCTTTTTTACTCATTTTTATCCTTAAATTTGCTATAATTTCGCAATTTTAACGAAAATTTTTAAATTTAAATTGCAAAAAAAAGGCAAAAGCATGGTAAACATAAAACTCATAGAACACATTTTTAAAGCCGCTTCTATCAGTCGTTGGAATGATTATCCAAGAATGGCAAATTTAGTGGAACTTGACAAACAAGCTCATAAATTCATCATCGCATATTTTATCGCTAAAATGGAAAAAGATGTGGATATGAGAGTGATTATAGAAGGGGGAATTTTTGAGTTTTTAAGTCGTGTGGTAGTAACTGATATACGCCCTGATGTGTATCATGAAATCGTGCGTCAAAAAAAGGCTGAAGTTAATGCTTGGGTTTTAAGCAAAATCGAACCTATGATAGAAGATATAGAAGAAGGAGAGTTTTTAAAGCGTTTTGAAGCGTATTTAAACGGCAATGCTTATGCTAAAGAAAGACTTATCTTAAAAGCAGCTTCGTATTTTGCTACAAGATGGGAATTTAACATAGTTTATCAAACCTCAGCTTTTTTAAATGATATTGATGAGATTAAAAACAAAGTTGAAGAAGAATTAGAAGATTACTATGAACTTATAGGAGCTAGAAAAATCGCTTTAAATCAAAAAATTGCAAAAATTATTGATCTTAGCGGAAGACTTCGCTTTCAAAAGCGTTGGGCTCAAACTCCACGCATACCAGAAACTGCGGTTTTAGGACATATGCTTGTGGTGGCGATTTTAGGATATTTTTACTCACTAAAAATCAAGGCTTGCGATAAAAGACTTGAGAATAATTTTTATTGTGCTTTGTTTCATGATTTACCAGAGTCTTTAACACGTGATATTATCAGCCCTGTAAAATACGGTATTGATGGGCTTCATGATATCATAAATGATTATGAAATGAAACTTATTAATGAAAGAATTTTACCCTTTGTGCCTGAGGGTTTAAGGGCTGAGTTTTCTTATATTTTAGGCATTAGAGAAGGTAGAAACGATGAGTCGAATTTTGTAAAAAATGAGTTTGAAAATCGCACTTATAAAAATGCTAAAATAGAACTTTGTAGCGGAAGTTTAAGCTCTTTTAATGAAAATGAATTTGGCGCTATAGATGGTAAGGCGCTTAAATACTGCGATAAAATTGCTGCTTATATAGAAGCAGGACTTAGTATAAGCTATGGTGTAAAGTCTAAAGAACTTGAAAGTGGTTTTTTAGGAATGCATGAGTTTTTTAAAGAAAATCCTACTATAGATGGGGTGAATTTTTTTGAAATTTGTGAAATTTTAAGAGAGTATTTTAAAATTTAAATAAGATTTTTATACTCCTATTTTCAATATATTTTAAATAAAAATATTATAAATTCAAATTTTATTTTGTATAAAATATAAAGGAGTTATTATGAAAAAATACTTTCAAAAGCGCTATACTTTAGCCTTTTTTATAGGTATATTAGCGGGTATTTTCGGAGCTATTGTTAAATGGGGTTGGGAAGTACCTTTTCCTCCAAGAAATCCCAATGTTTTTTGGCCAGCAGATGCTTTAGAACGCGTTACTCCACCTAAAATTTTTCTAGAACAACTAGGCTTACCTACTGATTGGACTTATATGTTTTCAGGTATGCAAATGCCTTTGTCAATTTTTATAGTGCATGTTGGTTTTTCTATTGTTTTTGGAGTGGCTTATTGTATGATAGCGGAAAAATGGCACCGTATTACTATGTGGCAAGGTGCAGTTTTTGGATTTTTTGTTTATCTTTTTGCCCATGTTATTGTAATGCCTTTAATTGCAGAAGTTCCACCACTTTCTGAAATTCCTTTTGATGAACACCTGTCTGAAATTTTTGGACATATTGTTTGGCTGTGGGGCATGGAAATAGTTCGTAGAGATATAAGAAATCGTATAACCAAAGAAATAGAAGAATGAAAGGTTTCCTTTCATTCCATATCCAAAACCGCACCTTTACTAGCATTGCTAACAAGTTTTTGATACATTCTAAGCCATCTTGAAGGCACTTCTTTTTGAGGTAATACAAATTCTTTTTTGCGTTGAGTGATTTCTTCTTCACTTAAATTTGCATGGATGGTATAAGCATCTACATCAATTTCTATTTCATCTCCATCTTTTAAAAGTCCTATAAGACCACCTTCAGCTGCTTCAGGGGAAATATGACCCACGCTTAAGCCCCTTGTAGCTCCACTAAAACGACCATCGGTGATTAAAGCCACATCAGCACCCAAACCCATACCCATTAAAAGTGAAGTAGGGCTTAACATTTCTTGCATACCAGGACCCCCTTTTGGACCTTCATAGCGTATCACACAAACATTTCCTTTTTGCACCTTGCCTTTAATAATACCTTTGATAGCTTCATCTTGAGAGTTAAAACAAATAGCTTTGCCTTTAAATTTTCTTTCTCCGATTATTCCTGCCGTTTTTATAACACAACCTTGCTCAGCTAAATTTCCAAACAAAATAGCAAGCCCACCTACTTTTGAGTAAGCATTATCTACTTTGCGAATGATATTTTCATCTTTGATTTTGGCATTTTTTAAGCGTTCTTTGAGACTTTCTCCTGTGATAGTCAGTGCATCAAGTTCTAAAATATGTCCTTGTCTGCTTGAAATTTCAGCCATAACTGCACTCACACCCCCTGCTTTGTGGATATCATCCATATAAACACTATTTAGCGATGGGGCTATTTTTGCTATGTGTGCAACTTTGCTTGAGATGAAATTTAAATCTTTAATGTCTAGTGCTACCCCTGCTTCACGCGAAATGGCAAGCATGTGTAAAACTGTATTGCTACTTCCACCCATTGCCATATCTACTACCATAGCATTACGCACGGCTTTTTGAGTGATGATATTGCGAATTTTAAAACGCTCATCTAAGGCGATTTCACAAATACGACGCGCTGCTTTTCTTAAAAGCTCTTCTCTTTCTTTGCTTAAGGCTAAGATGGTTCCATTACCTTCTAGTGCTATACCCATAGCTTCGCATAAGGTATTCATGGAATTTGCCGTAAACATTCCCGAGCAAGATCCACCACTTGGACAGGCTGAACATTCTATGTCTTTAAATTCTTCTTCGCTAATTTTTTTGGCTTCATAAGCCCCTACAGCTTCAAAAACAGAACTAAGACTGATCTTTTCTCCTTTTTTGGTTACTCCTGAAGCCATAGGCCCACCACTTACAAAAATGGTTGGAACATTGACCCTTAAAGCTCCCATTAACATACCAGGAGTGATTTTATCGCAGTTTGGGATACAGATTAAAGCATCAAGTTGATGAGCATTCATCACTGTTTCAATGGAATTTGCGATGATTTCACGACTTGGTAAAGAATAAAGCATACCTTCATGCCCCATAGCTATACCATCATCTACACCTATGGTATTAAACTCGAAAGGCACGCAACCATTTTTGCGTATCTCATCTTTAATGATTTTAGCATAATCATTTAAAAAATAATGTCCTGGGATTATATCTATATAGCTATTTGCTACACCTATAAAAGGTTTGTCAAAATCTTCATCTTTCAAACCACAAGCACGAAGTAAAGAACGATTAGGTGCTTTTAAATGTCCTTTTTTTATCGCATCGCTTCTCATTGTAACTCCTGATAATAATTTTTTAAAATTATATTTAGCAAAGCTTAATTTTTGTGAAATTTATTTTGATATACATTTTCATAAATGATAAAAATTATTAATTGACAAAAATATTTTTTTATAATACAATGCTTTTTGATAATCAAAAAGGAGTCAAAATGAGACAATATGAAACCTATAAATGCCAAAAATGTGGTAATGAAGTAGAAGTTCAAAATGTAGGTGGCGGTAAGCTTAGTTGTTGCGGTGAAGAAATGAAATGTATCACTACAGATTTAACTGCAGTAAATTTGATGAAAGCTTTTGCGGGCGAATCTATGGCAAGAAACAAATACGATTTGTTTGCTGATGTAGCTGAAGAAGAAGGTTGGCATGCGGTTGCTAGACATTTTAGAGAAGCAGCTGAAAATGAAAAATGGCATGCAAGAGCAGAATTTAAAGCTTATCATGAAATCGTTGATGGCAAACCTTTAGAGGTAACTACAAAAAATCTAGTAAGTGCTGCAGAAGGTGAAAACTATGAGCACACAACTATGTATCCAAATTTTGCAAAAATTGCTGAAGATGAAGGCAAAAAGGCTATAGCGAGATTATTTACAGCTATTGGCAAAGTAGAAATCGAACACGAAAGAGAATATCTAGCGCTTAAAAAAATGCTTGAAGAAGAAGAATTTTTTAATAGCGAAGTAGAAGAATTATGGGTTTGTGAAGTATGCGGACATATACATCGTGGTAAAAAAGCTCCAGCAGCCTGTCCTTTATGTAAAGCACCAAAAGAGTATTTTAAACGCGAATTTTTGGGTTAAGTTAAGAAATTCTTATCCTTTTTAAGATAATATTATAATTATTTTTTAATAAAAGGATAAGAAAATGAAAAAATTACTATTTTTATTTTTTGCTTTAACGGCTTTTCTCTTTGGTGCTGTAAATATCAACACTGCAACGCTAAAAGAATTAAAAAGTTTAAATGGTATTGTCGAAGCTAAGGCTAAAGCAATTTTAGAATACCGCAAAGAAGCAAATTTTACAAGTATTGATGATCTTAAAAAAGTTAAAGGCATAGGTGATAAGCTTTTTGAAAAAATCAAAAATGATATCACAGTAGAATAAAAGGGCATTTTTGCCCTTCTTTTTAGAAAAATTTGAAAACTTTATTTGACACAAAA
The DNA here is from genome assembly GCF_001763115.1 of Campylobacter sp. BCW_4323. Taxonomy (NCBI): domain Bacteria; kingdom Pseudomonadati; phylum Campylobacterota; class Epsilonproteobacteria; order Campylobacterales; family Campylobacteraceae; genus Campylobacter; species Campylobacter sp. BCW_4323. The sequence continues at coordinate 22,965 of NZ_MJYC01000035.1, forward strand.
GAACTTTTAAACGAATTTGACATAAATTTAATTGGTATTGATGAAGCAGGACGCGGTGCTTTGGCAGGTCCTATGATGATGGCAGCTTGCAAATTGAACAAAAGACTTGATGGGTTGTGTGATTCTAAAAAACTAAGCGAAAAAAAACGCGAAGAACTTTATGAAATCATCATCAAAAATTCAAACTATCTCATACTTGCTTTTTCTTCAGAGCAAATCGACGCACTAGGCTTAAGCACTTGTTTAAAAACAGGCTTAAAGCTTATAAAAAAGCATTTTAAAACAGAAAATAACTTCTTATATGATGGAAACACCAACCTAGGTATAAATGGGATAAAAACACAAATCAAAGCCGATGCTAGCATTTTGCAAGTAAGTGCAGCTAGCATACTTGCAAAAGTTAGTAAAGATAGGGTGATGAATTTCTTAGCTAAAGACTTTCCTTATTATGAATTTGAAAAAAACAAAGCCTATGGTACAAAAGCTCATAAAGAACTTATAGCTAAATTTGGAATTTGTAAACTCCACCGAAAAAGTTTTAAACTTTTATGATTATTTTGCTAAATTTTGATGCAAACTCAAAGCACATTCTATACCATCTTTTATAGCCCAAACAACTAAAGATTGTCCTTTTCTAGCATCTCCACAAGCAAAGATTTTTTTATGAGTGGTTTGGAAATTTTCTGTGCTTATGTTGTTTTTCTCATCTAATTTCACTCCAAAATTTTTAGTGATAGCTTCTTCGCACCCGCTAAAACCCATAGCTAAAAGCACTAAATCCGCTTTATAAGTTTTTTTAGAATTTGAAATTTCGACATTTATAGCTTTGCCTTCTTTAAACTCGCGTTTTAAATCATTTGCTTCAACGCCTTCTACATGAGTTTTTCCTAAAAATTTCTTTGTCATTTTTTGATATTCCCTAGGATCTTTGCCATATACAGCAATGGCTTCTTCTAAACCATAATCAGTAGTAAAAATGTCAGCTTTTAAAGGCCAAGGATTGTTTTGGCTTCTTTGCAAAGGTCTTTTTGGACTTCTTTCAAAACGCACTATAGATTTAGCCCCTTGTCTTGTCGCTACAGCGATACAATCAATACTTGTATCCCCGCTTCCTATAACCAAGACATTTTTACCTTTGGCCGTATCTGCACCCTTGCCTGTTTTTAACAAAGTTTTGGTATTTTGCGTTAAAAAATCAAGGGCAAATTCAACCCCTTTTAGCTTTCTACCTTCTATATCAAGATCTATAGGCTTACTTGCTCCTGTACAAAGCACCAAAGCATCAAATTCTTTTAGAAGTTTTGAAACCTTATCTTTGCTGTCTATATTTTCATTCACTTTAAATTCAATCCCGCTTTTTTTAAGCAAATCCACCCGTCTTTGAACTATACTTTTATCAAGCTTCATATCAGGGATGCCATACATCAAAAGTCCGCCTATTTTATCGCTTCTTTCAAAAACACTTACTTTATAACCTAGTGAATTTAAAGTATTAGCACAAGCAAGTCCAGCGGGTCCACTTCCTATGATAGCGATTTTTTTGCCATTGTATTGCTTAGGTTTATTTACTCTTACTAAATTTTCCTTAAAAGCATTTTCTATAATGGATAATTCATTATTTTTGATGCTCACGCTTACACCATTTATCGCACACACACAAGAATCTTCACAAGGAGCAGGGCAAACACGACCGGTAAATTCAGGAAAAGGATTAGTAAGTTCAAGTCTTTCATAAGCTTCTTTCCATAAAGAACGATAAATAAGATCGTTCCATTCAGGAATGAGATTGTTTAAAGGACAGCCTACGTCTTTTCCTTCGCTCATCACGCCTGTATGACAAAAGGCCACACCACAATCCATACATCGTCCGCCTTGAATTTCTTGTTCTTTTTTATCCAAAGGTATAGTAAATTCTTTGAAATTTAAAACCCTTTCCTTAGGAGCAATTTTTTTAAAATCTATTCTTTTAAAGTCTAAAAAACCTCTTGCATTTCCCATTTTTACTCCTTATTTTTGCGTGATTTTCAAAAATGCTGCTAAATTTGGATCTTTTTCATTTTTACAAAGATCAAGCATTTTTAACATCTTTTCATAATCTCTTGGCATGACTTTAAAAAAGTCTTTTTTATCGAATTTTTCTAAAATATCTTTAGCCTTTTTAGAATCTGTATAAGCGATATGTTTTTCTATCACAGCTTTTAATTCTTTTTCATCCTTAGCATTAAGATCTTTAATATCCACAAGCTCGGTATTTACATGAGCTTCGTTGTGTCTTCCAAAAATATAAACAACGCCCCCACTCATACCAGCAGCGAAATTCGCACCCACATCTCCAAGAACTACAACTTGCCCACCTGTCATATATTCACAACCATGCACACCTGTTCCTAAAACCACAGCCAAAGCTCCTGAATTTCTTACACAAAATCTTTCCCCTGCTATACCATCTAAATACACTTCACCTTTTGTAGCTCCGTATAAACAAGCATTTCCTGCGATGATATTTTCTTCAGGCGAAAAAGTAGCTTCATTTGAAATTTTTGCTATGATTTTGCCACCACTTAAACCCTTGCCTAAATAATCATTGCTATCGCCTATAATCTCAAGTTTAATGCCCTTTAACAAAAACGCTCCAAAGCTATTGCCTGCATTGCCTATAGCTTTGATATGGATACTATCTTCGTCTAAAGCATCTTTTCCATAAGTTTTTAAAATTTCACTTGAAAGCATAGTTGCAAAAGTACGGCTTTGATTTCCTACTTCTAAAGAAAGTTTGATAGGCTCTTTTTTCTCCACAGCATTTTTACAAAGTGGTAGTAAAATTCTATAATCAATCGTTTTTTCAAGTTTATTATCTTTATAGTCTTTAAAATGCACAGCAGTTTTATTATAAGTAGGCAAGGATTTTAAAATTTTATCTAAATTTAGCTTTCCTGCTTTACCTTGCACACTTTTTTGGCGGAGTTTATCCACACGACCTATCATATCATCTAAACGTTCAAAACCAAGCCTTGCCATGTATTCTCTAAGCTCCTGGGCTATAAAATACATGAAATTAATCACATCATCCACTTTGCCCTTGAAACGATCTCTAAGTTCTGTATCTTGAGTGGCTATACCAAAAGGACAGGTATTTAGATGACAAACTCTCATCATCGTACAACCTAAAACAATCAAAGGCGCGGTTGCAAAACCAAATTCTTCAGCTCCTAAAAGTACTGCTATGGCTAAATCACGCCCATTCATAAGCTTTCCATCAGTTTCTAATCTTACCCTATCTCTAAGCTTGTTTAAAATCAAAGTTTGATGTGTTTCAGCCAAACCTAACTCCCAAGGAATTCCTGCATGCGGTATAGAAGTTCTAGGGCTTGCACCCGTACCTCCATCATAACCTGAAACAAGGATTAAATTCGCTCCTGCCTTAGCCACACCTGCAGCAACCGTTCCTATGCCATTTTCGCTTACAAGTTTTACTGAAATTTTAGCGTCTTTGTTAGCATTTTTTAGGTCATAAATAAGTTGAGCTAAATCTTCTATAGAATAAATATCATGATGAGGAGGTGGGGAAATAAGCGTCACACCTGCAGTAGAATGCCTAGCCTTGGCTATCCAAGGGTAGACTTTAAAGCCCATTAATTGTCCGCCTTCACCTGGTTTTGCACCTTGAGCGACTTTGATTTGAATTTCTTTTGCATGACTTAAGTAGTTTAAATCCACGCCAAAACGCCCACTTGCTACTTGCTTAATGGCTGAGTTTTTATCCACACCCTCTTTGGTTTCATAGCGTTCTTCATCCTCTCCACCTTCACCTGAATTTGATTTAGCACCTATTTTATTCATAGCCTGTGCTAAACACTCGTGTGCTTCTTTAGAAATAGAACCATAACTCATAGCCCCTGTTCTAAAGCGTTTAACTATACTTTCTACACTTTCAACCTTATCTATGCTAATAGCTTCACTAAAATCAAATTCCATCAAAGAACGCAAGTTAACTTGTTTTTCATCTACTAAAGCCGAGTATTTTTTAAAGCTTTTATAGTCTTTGTTGCGACAGGCTTGCTGAAGATTAAAAATCACAAGCGGATCGATTAAATGTTCTTCTTTAGCACTTCTAAAACCATGAATTCCTTTAGAATCTAAAGCCTTATGTGTATCGTTAAAAGCATGTTTGTGCAAAGCAATGAGTTCTTTTTCAAAATCTTCTAAATCCATACCTTCAATGCGTGAAGTTGTAGAAGTGAAGTATTTATCAATCACCTTAGAACTTAAGCCCAGACATTCAAAAAGTGCAGAGCCATTATAACTTTGCAAGGTAGAAACCCCCATTTTAGAAGCAATTTTGACTATGCCGCTTGAACTTGCCTTGATGAAATTTTCTACTGCCTTTTCATAGCTTAAATCTAAATCTTTATTGACAATGAGTTTTTGTATACTCTCATAAACCAAATAAGGATTAATAACAGTCGCACCATAACCTAAAAGACATGCAAAATGATGAATTTCTCTAGGTTCACCACTTTCGATGATAAGGCTTGTATGTGTTCTTAAATTTTTTCTTACTAGATGATTATGCACTCCAGAAACAGCAAGCAAAGCAGGAATATAAGCGTTTTTTTCATCCACTCCTTTATCACTTAAAATGATAATAGAAACACCTTTTTTAACCTCATCTTCTATCTTAACGCAAAGTTCATCTAAAGCCTTTTCTAAAGTTTTTTTAGAATAATCATAAAGTATAGAAAATTCTTTAACTTGAAATTTATTTAAAGCCTTAACTTCAAAAAGTTCTTCATTGCTTATCACAGGCAGGGCTATTTTTACGCGTTTTGCATTGTTTTCATCGGGTTTTAATAAATTGCCTTCACTTCCTAGATAAATCCTTGTAGAAGTAACGATCTCTTCTCTTATAGCATCAAGAGGAGGGTTAGTTACTTGTGCAAAAAGTTGTTTAAAATAATTATACAAAGGTTGATAAGTTTTAGAAAGTATAGCCAAAGGAGTATCTACACCCATAGCTGCTATAGCTTCTTTGCCATTTTGAGCCATAGTAGCCACACTCATTTTAAGCTCATCATAACTCCAACCAAAAGCTTTTTGAAGTTTTAAAACCTCATCTTCTTTTAAAAACTGATGTTTATAAACTCCGCTTTTTTGTTTTTCAAGTTCAACTAAATTTTTAAGCCATTTTTTATAAGGCTTAGCATTAGCATAATGCTCTTTGATTTCATTATCAGCTATAACCCTACCTCTTGCTGTATCAACGAGTAAAAGTTTTCCAGGTTCTAAGCGTTTTTTAGCTTTGATATTTTTTTCATCAAGTTTTAAAGCCCCTGTTTCACTTGAAAGTATGAGCATATCATCTTTTGTAAGATAATACCTTGAAGGACGAAAACCATTTCTATCCAAACTCGCCCCCATAATCACTCCATCAGTAAAAACTATAGCAGCAGGTCCATCCCAAGGCTCCATCAATAAAGAATGATACTCATAAAAAGCACGCTTTTTGCTTTCCATATTTTCATTTTTATGCCAAGGTTCTGGCACCATCATCATAAAAGCTTCTTCTAAAGTGCGACCATTTAGAGCTAAAAATTCTAAAGTATTATCAAACATTGCAGAATCACTGCTAGGCTTAGCTATGATGGGAAAAATTTCATCTAAATTTTCAAAATACTCACTTTGCATCAAACCTTCTCTAGCTCTTATACTATCAACATTTCCGCGTATGGTATTAATCTCTCCATTATGCACCATATAGCGGTTTGGATGTGCTCTTTCCCAACTTGGAAAGGTATTAGTCGAAAAGCGAGAATGCACCAAAGCGATGGCTGATTTCATATTGACATCTTTAAAATCAAGATAAAAATCGCTCAATTGAGTTGAAAGAAGCATTCCTTTATAAACTATGGTACGTGAAGAAAAACTTGAAAAATAAAATTTTGGCACATTAATAGCTCTTTTTTCTATAAGGCGACGCGTACTATAAAGCACTCTTTCAAACTCAAGTCCTGCACTTATTTTACTTGGTTTTTTCACAAAGGCTTGTAAAAAATAAGGCATAGCTTTTAAAGCACTTGCACCTATATCACTAGGATTAAAAGGCACTTCTCTAAAACCTAAAAATTCAAGTTTTTTATCCTTTAAACCTTGTAAAAATATCTCTTTTGCTTCTTCTTTTGCATCAGTATTGGGTGATAAAAACATCTGCGCTACGGCATAATCACCCTTTTTAGGGAGTTCAAAACCTAATTCTTGAGTTTTAAAAAAATCATGTGGAATTTGGATCAAAATCCCAGCTCCATCACCTGAATTTTCTTCAGCTCCTGCACCACCTCGGTGCTCAAGATTCATCAAAATTTCTAAAGCATCACAAATAACCTTATAAGAGGCAATACCACGTATATTAGCAATTGCAGCGATACCACAGGCATCATGTTCGTTCTTTGGGTGATATAAACCTATGCTTTGATTATTTTCTAGGATATTTTCTAAATCCATTTTGCTCTCCTTATAAGACTGATTTAAATTTTGTTAGCTTTATAAAGGATTATAGCATACATTTTTTTAAAATCGATATAATTTTTATCTTAAAAATAAATAAATTAAAAAATATTTTGATAGATTTGTAAAAATTATAAAAACATGGCGATAATACTACCTAAAATCAATAATGGGCCATTATAAAAAATAAAAGTTGGTATACAAGTATCTTTAATGTGATCGTGTTGTTTATCAGCATTTAATCCTACAGTGGTTCCCATGGTTGTTTCACTGGCTGGACTTCCTGCATCTCCTAAAGCTCCTGCTACTCCTAAGATAAATATAATAAGTGCTGTACTAAAACCAAGTTCCAAACAAATAGGACAAAAAAGCGTAGCTATGATAGGTATAGTTCCAAAAGAAGTACCTATACCCATAGTGATGATAAGTCCTATTAAAAGCATAAAAAATACTGCTAAAAATTTACTTTGTTCCATCCAAGGAACGACTGAATTTACAAGCTCTACTACTGATCCACTTTCTTTTAAAACTTCTCCATATCCTGCAGCAACAAGGATAACAAAAGCTATAAAACCCATCATTTTAAGTCCATCATCAAAAACTTCATTGACTTTTGAAAATTCAACTCCACCCAAAATAACCATTAAAACAAAACCCAAAAGCCCTGATAAAGGTAAATTCATAGTCAAAATTTGCAAAATTAAAGTTAAAACAAGCCCAGCTAAAACGCCCCATTCCTTACGAGTCATTTCAAGATTTTCTAAATTCACTTTAGCAATTTCTACTTCTTGATACTCTCTTGGCTTACGATAAAACACAAAAAGCGCTAGAAAAAGTCCTGTTATCATACAAATAGCAGCAAAATACATAGTATTTGTAACATCATTTAAAGATACACTTACATTATTTGCATTTAAATTATCTTTTAAAAGATCTTGAAAAGTAAGTCCAAAGCCTACTGGCAAAACCATATAAGGCGTAGTAAGTCCAAAAGTTAAAGCACAAGCAACCGCTCTACGATCGATTTTAAGTTTATTAAAAAGACTTAAAAGAGGTGGAATTAACAAAGGTATAAAAGCTACATGAATAGGAATTAAATTTTGAGAAAAACAAGAAATTAAAGCTATAGACAAAAGCAATAAATATTTTTTATGAGATATAAAATGGCTTACTATCTTAATTAAATATGCAGTTAAATTTGTCTTTGAAATCGCTGCGGCAATGGCCCCTAAGAGTATATAGCTAAGAGCTGTTTTTAAATTTTCTTTCATTCCGCTTATAAGTATATTCATAGTATCTACGAGTTCAAGATGAGAAAATACACCTGCAACAAGAGCCGAGATCAAAAGACTCAAAAGTACATTAAAACGAAACAAACAAAGTAAAGTCATCAAAACAACACTGATAATGATAGGATTAGTAAGTAAAGTCAAAATCATTCCTTAAATAATTTTAAAAATTTAATTGTAGAAAAAACTTAGTTAAAATGTAATAAAACTCGAACATATGATGATTTTATTTTAATATGTAAAATTATAAAAATAATTAATTTTTTTAATTTAAATAATTAATTATATTAATTATTTAAATTTTTAAAATTTATAATAAAATAAAAGATTATATAAATATTTAAGGATATTTCAATGAAACAGAACGATCAAAAAGAAAATCGTAGAGACTTTCTAAAAAATATAGGACTTGGTTTATTTGGCATTAGTGTATTGTCAAATTTTTCTTTTGAGAATTTTTTAGGAAGTAAGGCTTTGGCAAAAGAATTACCTGATTTTAAAATAGAAGGTAAAAAAGATCTTATCTATCATGGTGAAAAACCATTAACAGCAGAAACTGAAATTTATGCTCTTGATTCTGATTTTACAAAACCTGAAAATTTCTTTGTTAGAAATAATGGCTTACCACCAAGCCTAGAAACGATAAAAGAAAGACTTCATAAAGGTTGGACTTTAGAAATCGATGGAGAAAGCATTATCAATAAAAAATCTTACACCATAGAAGATTTAAAAAAGAAATTTAAAACCTATACTTATGCCTTAACAGTTGAATGCGGTGGAAATGGTAGATCCGAAGTTATACCTAGCACAAAAGGAACTCAATGGGGTTATGGTGCAGTAGCTTGTGGTAGATGGACAGGAGTGCGTTTAAAAGATATTTTAAAAGATTGTGGCATCAAAAATGATGCGGTGTATATTGGATATTATGGTATAGATACAAAATTAAACGGTGAAGAAACTTCACCTATTAGTAGAGGAGTTCCTATTTCTAAAGCTTTACAAGATGAAACTCTAATAGCTTGGGCTTATGAAGGCAAAGATATTCCTTTAGTTAATGGCTATCCACTTAGACTTGTTTGTGGTGGTTACCCTGCAAGTACAAGCGGTAAATGGCTTTATAAAATTTCAGTAAGAAATAAAATTCATGATGGTGAAAAAATGGAAGGTTCTTATAAAGTTCCTGTAAATCCAGTAAAACCAGGAGATTTTAACTATAAAGGCGAGATGAAAATCATAGAATCAATGCCTGTAAGATCTGTAATCACTAATATCAAAAATGGTTCTGAAATAAAAGCAAATAAAAAATTTGAAGTTAGAGGTAAAGCTTGGGCTGGCGAACTTGAAGTTAGTGAAGTTTATGTAAGCAATGATTATGGCGTAACATGGACCAAAGCAAAAGTAGAAAAACCATTAAATAGATTAGCATGGCAAAAATGGAGTGCTCAAATATCAATACCGACAAAAGGATATTATGAAATTTGGGCAAGAGCTATCGATAGTCAAGGTAACAGTCAACCTATGGTTTTAGCACAGTGGAATCCAGGAGGATATATCAATAATGCATGCCATAGAGTTAATGTTTATGGAGTTTAAGAATGGTGAAAAAAATTATATTGATCTTAGCATTGTTTTTAAGTGCAAGTTGGGCTCAAAATCTTGAAATTAACCCTGATACAGGATTGATTATCGATCCTGATTCACCTTTAGTGGAAGCAAATTGTTTAGCTTGTCATGGATCCAATCTCATTACCAATATGCACGCAAGTAGAAAAGCTTGGTTAGCAGCTATAAGATGGATGCAAGATAGTGAAGGACTTTGGGAAATAGAACCTGAAGATGAAGAAAAAATTTTAAATTATCTTGAAAAATATTATGGAGAAAAATACGATACAAGAAGAAGAATTCCTCTAGCTATATTCTTACAAAACAAAACTCATTGAAGAAATCATTTCTTCAATGATAAATTTACACATCCAAATGTTTTACATCTTTAGCGTGTGCTTGGATATAATCGCGTCTTGGTTCAACCTCATCACCCATAAAGAGATTAAAGGTATCATTTGCACTTTGTGCATCTTTAATAGTGATTTTTAAAAGTCTTCTTACGCTTGGATCCATTGTAGTTTCCCAAAGTTGCTCAGGATTCATTTCCCCTAAACCTTTATAGCGTTGTATAGTAGCACCTTTTTTAGCATTGGTTTCAACATCTTCAAGAACTTCTAAAATATCTTTATCAAATTCCAAGCCTCTATCTTTAATCTTATCAAAAATATAACTTGCTTCTTCATATAGTGGATGAGTGAAAAGTTCTTCATTGATCACAAGTTCTTCTAGGCCATTTTGAGTTTGAACAAAAGCTCGAATTTCATTTTCGTTGATATAATGATTTAAGATATTGTGTCCTTGTGTTTCTAAAAATTGTTTGATTACACTAAATAATTCTTCATTATTTGCTTTAACTAAATTTGAATTTTCTATCATATAACGTATCACAGAAATCACATTAAAACGCTTTTCAAGATCTTTTAAAATCGCACGATAAGCTGCAACGATTTTTAAATAATCTTTTAAATCATTCATTCCTATACCTTCATAATTTAAACCTTCTATTCCCGTTTCTATCAGGTATTCGCTCAAAGCTTTTTCATCTTTTAAATAAATTTGCTTTTTAGCTTTTTTATAAAGATATAAAGGCGGTTGTGCTAAATAAATATGTCCATTTGTTACAAGTTCATTCATAAAACGGAAGAAGAAAGTTAAAAGCAAGGTTTGTATATGTGATCCATCAACATCCGCATCTGTCATGATGATGATTTTATGATATCTTAGTTTTGAAAGATCAAAATCTTCACCTATACCACAGCCAAAAGCGGTAATCATATTTTGAATTTGCTCAGATTTTAAAATTTTATCCAGTCTTGCTTTTTCAACATTTAAAATTTTACCACGCAAAGGCAATATAGCTTGGAAAGATCTTTCTCTACCTTGTTTTGCAGAACCTCCTGCAGAATCCCCTTCCACAAGATAAATTTCACTTTCACTTGGATCTTTACTTTGACAATCAGCTAATTTCCCTGGTAAAGTTCCTACGCTTAAACTTTCTTTTTTACGCGTTAATTCTCTGGCTTTTTTCGCTGCTTCTCTACCACGAGCAGCCATTAAAGCTTTGTTCATTATAGCTTTAGCTTCGATAGGATTTTCTTCAAAATATTTAGTCAAATACTCAAAACTTGCTTTTGAAACTATAGGACGCACATAAGTTGAACCAAGTTTTCCTTTGGTTTGTCCTTCAAATTGTGGTTCAGGCACCTTTACACTCACAATAGCGATTAAACCTTCACGCACATCTTCACCCGTGATTTTATTATCCTTTTCTCTAGCATTTGCATTTGCTTCTATGTAGTTACTTATCACACGAGTTAAGCCCATTCTAAAACCAGCTTCATGAGTTCCACCATCTGGAGTTTTGATATTATTTACAAAAGAGAGTAAATTTTCGCTATAAGTATCATTGTAAAGCAAAGCTACTTCAACATTCACATCTTCTTCATCTACGCTAAAGAAAATTGCCTTAGTTAAAGCTTCTTTTTTATTTAAGTCTGTAACAAACTGAGAAATTCCACCTTCAAAGTGAAAACTTTCATGTTTGCCTACGCGGTTATCTTTAAAATTTATAGTGATTTTTGGATTTAAGTATGCAAGTTCACGAAATCTTTTAGCTAAAATTTCATAATCAAATTCAGTCACTTCAAAAATTTGATCATCAGGCCAAAATTCTATAGTTGTTCCTGTCTTTTTACTTTTTCCTATCACACCAAATTCACTGATAACTTTACCTTCTGAAAATTCTTGACGATAAATTTCTCCATTTCTTTCAACTGTAGCTACAAGTTTTTTAGAAAGTGCATTTACAACTGAAACCCCAACACCGTGCAAACCGCCTGAAACTTTATAAGTATCTTTATCGAATTTCCCCCCTGCATGAAGGACAGTTAAAACAACAGTTAAAGTTGGCATATTTTCAGTTGGGTGCATATCAACAGGAATACCACGACCATTATCACTAACTATACAGCTTCCTTCAGTAGTGATTTCTACATCTATAGTATCACAATGTCCTGCCATAGCTTCATCGATAGAATTATCCACAACTTCATAAATCATATGATGAAGTCCGCCTATGTTTGTATCTCCTATATACATACCTGGGCGTTTTCTAACAGCTTCTAGGCCTTTTAGGACTTTAATATTACTCGCACCGTAATTTTCTTGCATATTTTTCCTTTATCTTTTACTTGTTCTTATTATAAAACCATAGGCATGATAATCATTGATAGTCCTTGGGATTTGACTATAAATGCTGAATTAGGTTCATTTACACTTAAAGTGAATTTTTCTTCTTCTATAGAAGTTAAGAAATCAAGTAAATATTTGATTTTTATAGTAAGATTAAATTCTTCACTCACTCCTGTTTGAATTTCAAGCTCTGTTTTTGCTTCCATATTGTCTAAACTTATACCTTCAAAGATGATTTTATCTTTGTTAAAATGAAGTTTCATTTTTTCAGTTACAACGCTGATTTTTTTAAGACTATCTATAAAATCTTCAGTTGAAAAGCTAAGTTCTTGTTTGAAAGTTTTTGGTATAACTTTTTCATAGTCTGGAAATTTATCGTTAATAAGTTTTGTAAAGAATTCAAAGTTTTCATTTTTAGCGATAAGCATATTTTGATCATAAAAAATTCCTATTTTTTCATAGAAAAGTTTTTGCATTTCCATGATAGCTTTTTTAGGGATACTAAAACTAAATTCTTGATTATTTGCTTTTTCTAAAGTATAGATTGCAAGGCGTTTTGTGTCAGTTCCTACGAAGTTAATTTTATCTGTTTTTATATCTAAAAATGCACCATTTAAGGAGTATTTTGGGTTGTTTGTATCAATACTTGGTAATATCTTTTTAAGAGAACGACTTAAGTCACTTGAATCAATGTCAAATTGGTTTTTTCCTTCTGTATTTGGAAAATTTGGAAAATCTTCGTGATTAAACATAGGGAGTTTGTATTTTGTGCTTTTTTGTCTTATAAATAAGAAGTTATCAATAGTTTCTAAAACAACTTCTTCATTATTTAAGCTTTTAATAACATCTGCAATACTTTTTGCATTTGCAGTAGCAAAACCACTTGATTCTACGCGGATTTTTTTTATCTTATAGTTGATACCTATTTCATAATCACTAGCTCTAATAAGAAGTTTATCTTCATCAGCATGAAAAAAAAGATGAGAAGTAATGGTGCTTGAATCTTTTTTTTCTACATAAGCATTACATAAAATCACTGCAGATTCTAAAGTATTTTTATTGATACTTAACTTCATTTTTTCTCCTTGGTTTATTTTAATTTAAATTCGTTGTAATAATAAGCTCGTTGAAATTGTGAAATTCTTCAAAGCAAAATAATCAAATTTGTATTTTATCATACTTTGCTTAATTTCTTTTTTTCACATTCTAGAATTTATTTTTCACATCCTTTCACTTAACTTTGACTTTTAACAAGAATTTTGTTTTTAAGTTCTTCGATTTTTGCTTTTAAAGAAGCATTATTTTCTATCATTTCTGTGATTTTTTTAACATTATGTGAAATAGCCGTATGATCTTTCATTTCAAAATAATTCGCAAGTTGTGGCATAGTTAAAGCCGTAAGTGTCCTAGCTAGGTAAATCACAATGCGTCTTGCTGTGACTATATTTTGAGTTTTTTTATTGGATTTCACATCGCTTGGTTTGATGTTAAATTCTTTACATACTAAAGATAAAATGTCATCTATAGTGATATTTTCTTTCTTTTCTTTGATATGATCTTTCATCACACTTTTGGCAAGTTCGAGTGTGATTTCTTGTCCTAGTATGGTTGCATAAGCATTTAAACTTATGATGATGCCTTCGATTTCTCTTATATTATCTCCTAAAGAAGTGGCGATATAGTTTATGATATCATTAGAAAGATTAATATCGTTAAATTCACATTTTTTCCTTATGATGGCTATTTTTGTATCTAGTTGAGGTGGAGTTATATCAGCTATGATCCCATGTGCAAAACGACTTTTTAAGCGTTCGGTTATGCCTTTTAGCATGTTGGGTGGATTGTCTGAAGTCATGATGATTTGTCCATCGTTGTTTTTGATTTCATTAAATATAAAGAAAAATTCTTCTTGAATTTTATCGGTTTTTCCTAAAAACTGCACATCATCTATAAGCAAAACATCGCAGTTTCTATACTTTTCATGAAATTTATCTAAAGAGCCATTTTTTAAATTTGAAGTAAAATCATTGATAAAATTTTCACTTGTAGCGTAAATGACTTTTTTTCCCATTTCTAAACTTGCATTTCCAACTGCTTGAAGTAAATGTGTTTTTCCAAGTCCTGTAGGCCCATAAACGAAGATTGGATTATAAAGTTTTCCAAGTTTGTCTTTATGCGCTACGGCTTTACATGCTCCATAAGCGTATTTGTTAGAATCCCCCACAACAAAACTTTCAAAAGTAAAAGAAGGATTTAAAATCGTGCTTTGTGCCTTTATATGAGCTATGTCGATTTTTGTGCTTTTGTTGCTTTGTTTAGTACTTTGTGCTTGTATATTTATGATGGCTTTATTTCCGCTTTGCACTTCATAAAAATGTGCGATTTTTTTGCCGTATTTTGTTTGTATGAATTTAGCCATGAGTTCATTTGGAGCATTAAAAACCAAAAGATCTGCTTTGCTTTGCTTTTCGTTGAATTTTAAATTTGATAGATAGTTTTCGTATTCGTTTTCGCTTAATTCTTTTTTTAAATTTTCAAGTATTTGGCTTGGATTCATAATCTCTCTTTAAATTTTGCATAATGTATAAATTTTATCTTAAATTTCATAAAAAAAGGTTAAAATCTGCTTTTGTATTTTATTTTCAAAAGGTATGAATTTGAAAATTTTAGGTATAGATCCAGGTTCAAGAAATTGCGGTTATGCTATTATAGAAGCCAGCAAAGGAAAAAATATTCTCATAGAAGCGGGACTTATAAAGATAAAGCCAAGCACCTTACAGTATCAAATCACAGAGCTTTGCGAGGGTTTGGATTTGATTTTTAAAAATCATTCTTTTGATGAGGTGGCTATAGAAGATATCTTTTTTGCTTACAATCCAAAAACCGTTTTAAAACTTGCACAATTTCGCGGAGCCCTATCTTTAAAAATTCTTCAAATTCATGGAGACTTTGCAGAATACACTCCCTTACAAGTGAAAAAAGCCGTCACAGGAAAAGCCAAAGCAACCAAAGAACAAGTTGCTTTTATGGTAAAAAGACTTTTAGGACTTAGCAAAGATATCAAACCTTTAGATATCACAGATGCTATAGCAGTGGCTTTAACCCATGCGGCAAATTTAAGAGTTAGGGTGTGATTTTGGTAATTTTCATTACATAAAAGCCCAAAGTTCCATAAACTCCTAAAATACCTTTAAATTTTTTCTATAAATTTTTAAAAAATTCATAAAAAATTTCAAAAGTTGGAACAGAACTTGCTTGTAAAACTTCACATAAACGCAAAAGTTTTTAAAGTCAAAGCGTTAAATTTTTAAAACAATATTTTATAAAGGATTTAAGATGATGAGATCACTTTGGTCTGGCGTAAGCGGACTACAAGCACATCAAGTTGCGATGGATGTTGAAGGTAATAACATTTCAAATGTTAATACCACTGGTTTTAAATACTCTCGTGCAGATTTTGGAACTATGTTTAGCCAAACAGTAAAAATCGCTACAACTCCAACTGATGGAAGAGGTGGACAAAACCCACTTCAAATCGGTCTTGGCGTTTCAGTAAGTTCTACTACAAGAATTCACTCTCAAGGTTCAGTTCAAACTACAGATAAAAACACTGATGTTGCTATCAATGGTGATGGTTTTTTCATGGTGAGTGATGATGGCGGTCTTACAAACTATCTTACAAGAAGTGGAGACTTTAAACTTGATGCTTATGGGAATTTCGTAAACAATGCCGGTTTTGTTGTGCAAGGATGGAATATCAACTGGGATGATCAAACCATAGATAGCTCAAGAACTCCACAAAATATTTTCATCGATCCT
This sequence comes from Campylobacter sp. BCW_4323, assembly GCF_001763115.1. Taxonomy (NCBI): domain Bacteria; kingdom Pseudomonadati; phylum Campylobacterota; class Epsilonproteobacteria; order Campylobacterales; family Campylobacteraceae; genus Campylobacter; species Campylobacter sp. BCW_4323. Next base: position 38,870 of record NZ_MJYC01000035.1, read on the forward strand.
GGTATGCATATCCCTGCAGCAAAATCAACCGAAGTAGCTATCAAAGCAAATTTAAATAGTGGTTTAAATATAGGAACTTCAAGCACGAATTTATATGGACTTGACTCAGTTCATGGCTATAATACTAAAACCAACAAAGCTGAAGATGAAAACGATACAGGAACCACTCAGTTTTATACTACTTCTAAAAATTCGGTTGAAGTAACAGAAAAAGGTGTAGATGCAGGAGCTTTATTTAATGCAAAAGGAACAGGGCTAAATCTAAGAGATGGACAAGGAATTTGGGTTTCATACGCAGATGCAAAATACACTACAAATACAGGAGGACAAAATGTATTTGATTCTAACAATACGTCAACTCAAAATGGAGTTATTTTTTGGGGTGATAAGGACAATAAAGTAACTTTAGATATAACTTTAAATGGTGTAAATATTTATAATGCTGATATTCAAAGTCTTGATGATGCTATAGCTTATATCAATACTTTTACTGCTCCAACTGATACTAGAGATGGAACAGGAGTAAAAGCGGTTAAAAAATCAGATGGCTCAGGCATAGAATTTGTCAATGATAATGCTGATGGCACTACAGATAATATGAAAAATATTGATCTTACTGTAAATTCTAATAATAGTGCGGGTGAAATTCAAAATGTAACTTATAATCAAGGACAAAAAAAATTTACAGTAACACAAATGAGTACTGCTAAGACTAATTCTGCTTGGATAGCTGGTAATGGTGCTCAAACTGGAGGTGAAAATGTAAAAGTTATTACCGCGCATAAGTATATTTATAGTTCAAATCCTGTGGATTTACCTCCTATGTATAATCCTGATGGGGGTCCAAGTTATGTTGCTAATGCAAACAATAAACCTACAGATCCTGCTTCTGCAAACTACTGGGATGCTTTGCATGGTGGACTTTTAAATACTGATGCAAGAGTATTTAGAACGACTGAAGATTTAAGAGAACTTTTGCAAAGAGATGCTAGATATGGTGTAGACTATAATGGTAGTGGTAAAGGTAATGGAACAACAGTAGATATGAATGATATCAATCAAAATGTCAAAGTTGTAGTAAATTCAAGCGGACATTTTGCTATATCTAATGCAAATGAAGACTCCACCATACCTTCAGGTGCAGGCGTTAATGGTGGCAATGCTCAAAATGTGGCAGCTAAAAATATGAGTTTTAATATCACTGCTTATTCTAATAAAGAAGGTACAGTAAGCACTAATGATGCTTTTACAGCTATCTTTAAAGCTTGGGATGGTCCTTTAGTAACGGGTGGATCGATCAAAGAAAGCGAACAGCTTAAACTTTCATCCTTTTCAGCAGGGCTTGAAATTTATGATTCTTTAGGTTCAAAACACACTTTAGAAGTGCAATTTGTAAAACAAAGCACCACTCAAGATGGGGGTAATGAATGGCAAATGATCATCCGTGTGCCAGAACCTGCAGAGATCAACACTACAGGAGAAGGTCCTACGAACATCATCGTGGGTAGCGCAAGATTTAACAACGATGGATCTTTAGCAAGCTATACACCAAAAACTATAAGCTTTTCACCAAACAATGGTGCTGCGCCAAATCAACAAATCAAACTTTCCTTTGGAACAAGCGGAAGCAATGATGGCCTTGTAAGCTCAAACTCTGCTTCAACTCTAACAGGACAAGCAACCGATGGTTATACTTCGGGTAACTTAAAACCTGATGCTATCCGCGTTGATGATAAAGGAAATATCTTAGGTGAATTTACCAATGGTAAAACTTTTGCAGTGGCAAAAATCGCTATGGCTTCAGTGGCTAATAACTCAGGTCTTGAGGAAATCGGCGGAAACCTTTTCAAAGTTACTGCAAATAGTGGTAATATCGTAGTAGGTGAAGCAGGAACAGGGGGTCGTGGTGAGATGAAAACCTCAGCTCTTGAAATGTCAAATGTGGATTTGAGCCGTTCTTTAACAGAACTTATCATTATCCAAAGGGGTTATCAAGCAAACTCAAAAACCATTTCAACGAGTGATCAAATGCTTCAAACCTTGATCCAGCTTAAACAATAATTTAAGCTTAGCATTCTATAAAATATTGTTTTTTGCTCCCTTAAAGGGAGCAAGCCTTGCTTTACAAGCCTATCTTGGTAGTCTTGTAATACTAGGCTTAGGCTTGAACTGCCTTCAATTTATTGCTAACTCACTCTTGCTAGGGGTGAGTTGCAATAAAATTGCATTTTCTTATCTGTATCATAATCGTTTTAAAAACTTATTTTGTTATAATTTTTGCTTGAAATTTAAATTTTTAAGGAAAATCTATGCGTTATGGTGAAAAAGAAATCAAAGAATTTGATGTAGAAAATATGGAAATTTGGCCAAATGATGCGAAAAATGACTATATCATTAAAATCACTTTGCCTGAATTTATGTGTTGTTGTCCGCGTTCGGGTTATCCTGACTTTGCGACGATTTATCTTGAGTATATGCCTGATAAATTTGTGGTTGAGCTTAAGGCGATAAAGCTTTATATCAATACTTTTATGTATAGAAATGTTTCACATGAAGCAAGTATCAATGAAATTTATAATACTTTAAAAGATAAATTAAAACCAAAATGGATTAAAGTTGTAGGGGATTTTAACCCGCGTGGAAATGTGCATACGGTGATAGAATGTCGTAGTGATATAGTTGTTCCAAAATAATATTTGAGTAAAATATTCACATATTTTTATGTAAAGATTAAATATTTTATAAAAAGATCTTATTTAACCTTTGAAGAATATATAATATAAAAAGATCTAAAATTTTTAGATCGAATTTTATTATAAGGAGTTAGGTTATGAATAAAAAATTATTAAGCATTGTCGCAAGTGCTACTTTGTTTTCAAATTTGGCTTTAGCAGATGAGAATTCCGGTTTTTTTATAGGTGCTGATGCAGCTTGGATACATGCTCAAGTAAAAAGTGAGTTAAAACATAAGAATACAAAGCAAAATTTTAATGGAGATATTTCAGGTAATATACCATCGTTTGGTCTAAAACTTGGATATCGTTTAAATGAAAATCATAGAATTTATGCTGGTTATAATTATTCTGATGAATTTAGTGATTTTATCAAAACTCCTAAAATTCAAATCGAAGGTGATTTTACTACACATAAATTTTTAACAGGTTATGATTTTACTCCTAAGCTTTTTGAAAAAACCAGAGCTGTTTTAGGTGTGTATGGAGGATATGCAAGAACAGATCTTACCTTAAAAACAAGCTTTTTATCTTTGTCGCAAAATTTTGACGGTTATTTTTATGGAGCGAAAATAGGTGCTTTATATGATTTGACGCCACATAATGAAATAGAATTAGGCTTTAAAGCAGAGCAAATTCATTATAATTCTAGAAATTTTTATCAAAATACAGTAGGTTCAAACTTCTACGATCCTAAACAAACAAATTATGGTGTATATTTAGGATATAATTATAAATTTTAATCTAATGCAAGTTTTTATAACTTGCATTAATGAAATCAACCTCCACCGATAAAGTATTTTTCTACATCATCAAGTAATTTTTCACAAATTTGAGAATCTGTATTTTTTTCTACTATAAGATTTATATAAGTTTTAGTATCTCTAAAGCTTCCTGCTGATTTTGAATTTTCGCGAGTGAGTTTTTGGGTGTCTCTAGTATATTCTATATTGATGTTAAATTTAAGTGCAGCACTTGCTTCGCCTAAATTTGTTTTTACTACTACATTCATGTTAGAAGCTTTAGCGAGTGTGGCTTGGGTTTTATTTATGATTTCTTTAAAGCGTTGGCAAGATCGTATGAGTGTAGCGATAAATTTGTTATCAAGCCCCTCATAAGCTACTTTGAGTTTGTTTTTGATATCTTTTGTACTTTCTTTTTCAGGGGCTACAAAAACCATGTAAAAACCATTTTTTATAGCTACATTGTCTGTTTTTACATCGCGTCCACTTGACATAACTTTAACATAAATGGCATTATCAAGATAAACACGATCTACCATAGGGCCATAAATTTCGTATTCTTTTTTTCGGACTATGACTTCACGAGCCAGGACATTTAATTTCACATTGGCTTCGTGGATAACAGGTTCCATTTCTTTTTTAATCTCTAAGAGTTCTTTTAACATCAACATCCTTTTTGTTACTTAAAACTACAATTATATCAATAATTTTCTTAATTTAAGAATTTTACAAGCACATTTACTAAAAATATGATACATCAAGGATTAATTTTAACAAAGGAGGAAAAGATGAAGCAAATTTGTAAAATTTCAAATTCAGTCCAACAAAAAAGTAAAGACAATACTTTTAATCTGCTACTGCAACTCTCACTTTAAAACTCAATTTTATTTTTAATCATTTTTTACATTTTTAATTTTTTATCATTGTTGTTAAGTTTTTGAAATTTTATTCATTTATTCTATTTGGTTTTAAAGGATTAAATCATGAAAGATAATAAAATCATAATCTTTGATACCACTTTGCGTGATGTAGAAAATGCGATTTAGAAGAAGTGGTTATGGCGATAAAAACTTGCCTTGAAAATTTAGACTACGATGAAAATATTTATAATTTAGATGATGTTTATGTTTGGTGAGTTTTGAAAATTTTTGTAGAGGCTCTTCAAGAAAGCATGCGCCTTGGGCTTTGGTTGATTATGGTATTAGAGTTATTATCGCACCTTCTTTTGCAGATATTTTTAAAAACAATGCCTTAGGAAATGGTTTGCTTACCATAGAACTTACTAAAGATGAGGTTTTGGAAATAGTTGATGAGTTAAAAAAATCCCAAGATAAAAATATAGAAATTTCTTTATTGTAAAAAAGATATTTTTTAAAGATAGGATTTTTCTTTTGATTTAGATGATTTTCACAGAATTTGTCTTTTGGAAGGACTTGATAATATAGCTTTAACTTTAAAACATGAAGTACAAATCAAAGCCTATGAGAAAAACTCAAAAAGCTTTTTGGTTTAGAATTTTTTCATAAGCTAAAAAAGGATCTTGGTAATTAGGTATGTTAAAATTTCCACAAAAATTAAAATCAAGCTTTTTAAAAAGCGAATTCATAGGAAAATTTTTACTATGAGTATCTGCTCTTAAACTTGCCTTGTGATTTTCCAAGGCAAAATTTTCGCAAAAATTTAAAAGTTTTTGTGCTACGCCTTTGCCCTTTGCTTTTTGTTTGACGGCTAAACGGTGTAGATAAAAAGCTTTATCATCATATTTTTTGTTAAAAATAACTTGTTTGTAAAATTCAGGTTCAAATTTTTCATTGATACAGATAAAGCCTAAAATTTCATCATTTTCTTTAAACACATAAAGTTCTTGTACTTGTATATCTTCTTGAAAAACTATTTCATTAGGATAATTCTCATCCCATTGATGAAAATTCATAGCTTTCATAGCATTTAAAGCATCTTTTGTGATTTCAAGTATAGAATTTAAATCTTTATGGACGGCTTTTTGTATGATAGTGTTTTGCATGATAATCCTTTGTATAAGGAAGGGTGATGGTGGCTCCGATTGGACTTGAACCAACGGCCACTACCATGTCAAGGTAGTGCTCTACCAGCTGAGCTACGGAACCATATGGTGGAGCATAGCGGGTTCGAACCGCTGACCCCAACGCTGCCAGCGTTGTGCTCTCCCAGCTGAGCTAATGCCCCAAATGAAGTTTGTATTATAACTTAGTTTGCCTTAAAATTTATTTGATGGCAGACAGGAAGGGATTCGAACCCTCGAAAGCTTGCACTTTACACGCGTTCCAGGCGTGCTCCTTCAACCGCTCGGACACCTGTCTATGAAATAAAGCGTTCATTATATCTATAAAAGCTTTAAAAATAAAGAAATTTTTTAAATATTGAAAATAAAATTATTTTTTTAAAAATCAGAAAATTTTTAGTAAAAAGTAGTATAATTATATTTTATTTTAGTCAGGGTAGCTCAGCTGGTTAGAGCGCTGGTCTCATAAGCCGGAGGTCGGGAGTTCAAGTCTCCCCCTTGACACCATTAAATGTAATAATTATTTTTTTTCTTTTGTTACTACAAAAACAATTCCACCAAAACCTATAATTACAACAGCTGTTATAAAAATGATTTCGAAAATATCTAACATCGTCATTGTTCTTTTGCCCTTTCTTTAAGCTGTCCACAAGCAGCTGAGATATCAAGTCCTTTACTTTCTCTTATAGTGCAAGTTACACCTTTATTGCTGAGTAAATCTTGGAATTTAATCGCGTTTTCTAAACTAGGGCGTTTATATAAACTTCCTTCATGTGGATTAAAGAGTATTAAATTCACTTTGACTTTAATACCATTTAAAAGCTTGACTAATTCTTTAGCGTGTTCAAGCTTATCATTGATACCATCAATTAAAAGATATTCAAACATTACCCTTTTTCTTTGATCTATAGGAAATTCACGCACCGCATCCATAATCGCAGCGATATTATAAGCTTTATTGATAGGCATAAGCTCAGTTCGAAGCTCATCATTAACTGCATGCAATGATATAGCAAGTAAAACACCTAAATTCATTTGACCTAATTCTTTGATTTGTTTTGCCAAACCACTAGTACTGATGGTTTGACGGCGTGGGCTTATGGCAAGTCCATCATTTTGTGATAAAATTTTTACCGCTTTAGAAACATTTTTAAGATTATCCAAAGGTTCACCCATACCCATATATACTATATTTATACGGCGTTCGTAAGGGATATTGTTTTGTTTTTTGATCCATAAAATTTGTCCGACTATCTCCCCTGCACTTAAATTTCTTTTCAAGCCACCCTTAGCAGTAAGACAAAAACTACAGCCACTTTTACAACCTACTTGAGAAGAAACACAGATAGTATATCTCGCATGAGAAATTATTTTGCCTTCCGCGTCTATTTTTTCTTCTTTCATAGGCAAAAGCACACTTTCTACCCTTAAACCATCAACGAGTTCAAAAAGATATTTTATACTTCCATCTTTACTTTGCTCATTTTTAACGCATTTTACAGGAGAGAAATGAAAATTTTGTGCAAGTTCTAAACGTAGATCTTTTGGTAAACTTGACATATCGGAAAAATTATTGGCGTATTTTTGATAAATCCATTGATAAATTTGTTTCACGCGAAACATCGGTTTGATTTTTTCTCCTAATTCTTCAGGTAAAAAATCTAAAATATTAACAAGCTCTTTCAAAATTATTTTCCTTTTTGAATTTTTAAATATAATGATATTTTTTTAAGTATTCTTCTAATTTTTCTTTTGCCTTTTGATGATTTTTTATAAAATCTTCGTGAGCGTTTTCATTGCAAAAATTTGTTGCACACAAAATACACTCTGCATCAATATTTAAATTTTTAGCTACACTCAAAACAGAAAAGGCTTCCATATTTTCTGCAAAAAAACCTAATTTTGAAAATTCTTTTGCTGCTTTTGAATTTTGACAAATATAATTTGAAGAATTGATTTTGATTGTTTCACGAGAAACATTTTCTTTTTCTAAGCAAATTTCATATTTTGCAGGAGTATAAAAAGCATGTGAAATTTTAGAAAATTCTACATTAAAAGCATATGAACTTCTATAAATTTCTAAAATTTCCCCCTTATCATAAAGCCCACAAGTTCCTATAAATATGAGTTTTGATGGTTTTTCTTTTAAGCAAAGTTGACCCAAATGAAAAGCTGATTCAACCAAACCTATACCTATAGCTTTTGCAAAAGAAAAATTTTCATTTCCACCCGCACAAACAACCATTTTGATCCTTATGAAATTTTACAAAAATAATTCTACCTAAAAAGACTTAATTAAGAATTTTTAGATAAAATTATTTCTTATGGTTAAAGCAAAAAAACAATACGGACAAAATTTTTTAATCGATAAAAGCGTATTAGCAAAAATCATCCAAGCCATACCCAAAGAGATGAACAATATCATTGAGATTGGGCCTGGCTTAGGTGATTTAACGCAAGAACTTTTAAAAATTTCTCAAGTAAAAGCTTATGAAATCGATAATGATCTCATACCTATTTTAAAAAAGAAATTTCAAAAAGAACTTGAATGTGGAAAATTTAACTTGATCCATCAAGACGCAAGCGAAGCTTTTAATCCTAGTCTTGATGAAAAACCATATTTTTTGGTTGCAAATTTGCCTTATTATGTTGCAAGTCACATTATATTAAAAGCTTTAGAAGATAAAAATTGTCTAGGGCTTATTGTAATGGTGCAAAAAGAAATGGCTGAAAAATTCTGCGCTAAAGAAGGAAATAGTGAGTTTTCTTCTTTAGGTGTTTTAAGTGCAATGATTTGCGAAAGAAAAATACTTTTTGATGTTGATCCACAATGTTTTAATCCGCCGCCAAAAGTTATATCAGCGGTGATGAGTTTGATTAAAACTAAGGATTTTGATGAACTTTGTGAAATAGAAAATTTCAAAAATTTTCTAAAAGACTGTTTTAAAGCTCCTAGAAAACAACTCTTAGGAAATTTAAAAACATATAAAGTAAAAGTTTTAGAAGTTTTAAGTGCTCTTGGCTTAAAAGAAAACATCAGACCACATGAAATTTGCGTTAATTCATACCTTAAAATTTATGACAAATTAAAGGATGAATATGGACGAAAACAAAGAGATAAATAAAAACGAACAAAATCCGAACTCAAATTCAAAAAACAATAAACGCTATAAATATAAAAATCGTAGAAAAAAATTAGCTGATTCTTTGCAAAATGAAAACGATACTCCAAAAATCGATCAAATTTCTAACAAGGAAAATTCTGAAAACTCAGAAAATAAAACTGAGAAAAAAAAGAAGAAAAATCGCAATCTTCCTTCAAAACTCACAGGCAATGAAGATTGGCAAATCGCTCTTGCAGAATGTATAGAAGCTAACCGTGTTTCACATGAAAACCGCTTACACCCTTTAAAATATAATAATTCTAGCGAACATAAAATCCGCATTACTCCTTTAGGAGGCTTAGGAGAAATCGGTGGAAATATTAGCGTTTTTGAAACCAATAAAGATGCAATCATAATAGATATAGGCATGAGTTTTCCTGATGGAACTATGCATGGGGTAGATATTATCATCCCTGATTTTGATTATGTAAGAAAAATTAAAGATAAAATTCGTGGTATAGTGATTACCCATGCACACGAAGATCATATCGGTGCGGTGCCTTATTTCTTTAAAGAATTTCAATTTCCTATCTACGCTACACCTTTGGCTTTAGGAATGATTTCAAACAAATTTGAAGAACATGGCTTAAAAGCAGAACGCAAATGGTTTCGTCCTGTAGAAAAACGCAAAGTTTATGAGATAGGTGAATTTGATATAGAGTGGATTCATATCACGCATTCTATCATTGATGCTTCAGCACTTGCGATCAAGACAAAAGCAGGAACGATTATCCATACAGGTGATTTTAAAATCGATCAAACTCCAATCGATGGCTATCCAACAGACTTAGGGCGTTTGGCACATTATGGGGAAGAAGGGGTTTTATGTCTTTTAAGCGATAGTACAAATTCCTATAAAGAAGGCTATACAAAAAGTGAAAGCTCCGTAGGACCAACTTTTGATCAAATTTTTGCACGCACTAAGGGCAGAGTGATCATGAGTACTTTTAGTTCTAATATCCACCGCGTTTATCAAGCTATCACTTATGGTTTAAAATACGGCAGAAAAGTTTGTGTCATCGGTCGTTCTATGGAAAGAAATCTTTATACCACTATGGAATTAGGCTATATTAAACTTGATAGAAAAATTTTCATCGATGCTGATGAAGTAAGCAAATATAAAGACAATGAAGTGCTTATTGTAACCACAGGAAGTCAAGGCGAAACCATGAGTGCGCTTTATAGAATGGCAACAGATGAGCATAAATTTATAAAAATCAAACCTACAGATCAAGTAATCATTTCAGCTAAAGCTATACCAGGAAATGAAGCAAGTGTTTCTGCGGTGCTTGACTATCTTTTAAAAGCAGGAGCTAAAGTAGCGTATCAAGAATTTAGTGAAATTCATGTAAGCGGACACGCTAGCATAGAAGAGCAAAAACTTATGCTAACCCTTACCAAACCTAAATTTTTCTTACCAGTTCATGGAGAATACAATCACATCACCAAGCACAAAGAAACAGCGATGAAGTGCGGTATCCCCGAAAGAAATATCTATCTTATGAGTGATGGCGATCAAGTAGAACTTTGCCAAAAATATATCAAACGCATAAAAACCGTAAAAACAGGTAAAGTTTTTGTGGATAATCAAATCAACAAACAAATCGCCGATGATGTAGTTATAGATCGTCAAAAACTTGCAGATAGTGGTATAGTAGTTATCATTGCACAAATTGACAAAGCTACAAAAACACTGATCAACAAACCAAGAGTATTTAGCTATGGGCTAGTAGCTGACAAACACGATCATGCTTTTAGCAAAGATATGGCTGAAGTTTTAGGACAGTTTTTCATCAATGTTAAAGATGAAGCACTCAATGATCCAAGATTTTTAGAAAATCAAATCCGCCAAGTTTTAAGAAAACATATCTTTAGAAAGATTAAAAAATACCCAACCATAGTTCCAACTATTTTTGTAATGTAAAAAAGGGCAAAAACGCCCTTTTTAAGGAAGATTAAATGAGAATTAATAAATTTATATCCCATAACACTCGTTATTCACGCCGTGAAGCTGATGAACTTATCAAACAAGGCTTAGTAAAAATAAACAACAAAATTGCCCTTTTAAGCGATGAAATTAAATTTGATGATAAAGTCTTTGTTAAGGGTAAAAGAGTGCAAAAAAGAACGCAATTTAGCGTGATAATCTACCATAAACAAAAAGGCGAAATTGTCAGTAAAAAAGACGATCGTGGAAGAAAAACTATATACGATACCTTGCCAAGACAATTTAGCACTTGGCTTAGCGTAGGCAGGCTGGATTATGCAAGCGAGGGCTTGCTTTTGCTTACAGATTCTCCTGTGATTGCCGATGCTTTAATGCATAGCGATTTAGAAAGAGAATACTATCTTAAAGTTAAAGGTATGGTGAGCAAACAAGTCATCGAAGCCATGCAAAATGGACTTGAGATTAAAAATGAAAAAAAAGGCGCACATGCAAAAACTAAAATTACCTCTATGAGTTTTGCTCCTTTTATAGACTTTGAAATTTTTGGATCAAGTGGAGGTTATACTAAGCTTAGAGTGGTTATAAATGAAGGTAAAAATAGAGAGCTTAGACGCTTTTTTGGGCATTTTGATCTTGAGATTATGGATCTTAAGCGTGTTGCTTTTGGGGCTTTAGATCTTGGTATGTTAAAGGCGGGAAAACATCGCTATTTGGAAAATGGCGAATATGAAAAATTAAGAGATTTTTTGAAATTTAATGAAATAAGATATTGATCATTATATACAAAAATTTAAAAAATAATGATAATTTTTAAATTCTAAAAATTCTATTTTTATCCTTTTTAAAAGGAAAATAATAAAAAAATTTCATCAATTTCCTTGACTTTGAAAACAAGATTTTATATACTCTCATTTCAATTTTTATAAATTGGTTAGTTTTTAACTAACGAGTTCTTTTTAAAGGAAATATTATGGAAAGAATTAGGCTTAAGCTAAAAGCTTATGACCATCGAGTACTAGACAGAACAGTTGCAGCAATCGTAGAAGCTGTTAAAAGAACAGGTGCGGATATCAGAGGTCCGATACCAATGCCTACTAAAATCAAACGCTATACAGTTTTAAAATCTCCACACATTAACAAAGATTCTCGTGAGCAGTTTGAGATAAGAATTCACGCGCGTATGCTAGATATAGTAGCAGCGACTCCAGATACAGTTGATTCTTTAACTAAGCTTGATTTAGCGCCAGAAGTAAGCGTTGAAGTAAGAGCTATGGGTAAGTAAGGATAAGATATGGAATATATTGTAGAAAAAATCGGAATGAGCAGAACAATTACTAATCCAAGTATCGCTGTAACTTTACTAAGAGTTGTAAATGCAAAAGTATGTGAAGTTGAAGGCGGAAAGGCTTTAGTAGCATATCCAAAAGGTAAAGCAAGTAATAAATGTGTCGCAGGACAACAAAAAAAGTATAATCTTTCTGCAGAATACAATAGATTTGCGACTTTAGAAGTAGCAAATACTGAAGCAGGAGATTTAGATGAAACTCCATTAAATGAAGCAAAAATTTTAAAAGTAAGCTTTAACACTAAAGGTAGAGGTTATAGCGGTGTTATGAAAAGACATAACTTTGCAGGGGGTCCAGCAAGTCACGGTTCGAGATTTCATAGACGCCACGGATCTATTGGTAATAGAGAATGGCCAGGTCGTGTTCAACCAGGTATGAAAATGGCAGGACACTATGGAAATACTAAAGTAACCGTTAAAAACGAAGTTGTATCTTATGATGCTGAAAACAAAATTTTAGTAGTTAAAGGTGCAGTACCAGGTTATAATGGTGCTATGGGTAAAATAAGGATTGCAAAATGAGTAAAGTAGTTGTTTTAAATGATAAGTTAGAAAAAGCAGGTGAACTTGATTTACCTTCAAAATATGCGGAAGTAAATCCACACAATCTTTACTTATATGTAAAATCTTACCTTGCAAGTTTAAGAGCAAATACAGCTCATACTAAAGGTAGAAGTGATGTAAGTGGTGGTGGTAAAAAACCTTGGAGACAAAAAGGTCGTGGCGGTGCTAGAGCGGGTTCAACAAGAACTAACGTTTGGGTAGGTGGCGCGGTTGCTTTTGGTCCAACAAATGAAAGAAACTACTTTCAAAAAGTAAATAAAAAACAAAAAAGATTGGCGCTTGAAAGAGCTTTAGCAGATAAAGCAGCTAAAGGTGCGTTATTTACTGCTGATTCTTTAGCTATTGAAAGTGGCAAAACAAAAGATGCAAACGCTGTGATTAAAAAACTTGGCGTCAAAGATGCTTTAATCGTTAAAGATTTACTAGATGAAAAAACACTTTTAGCTTACAGAAATTTAGCAAATTGCTATGTAGTTGATGTAAGCGAAGTAAATGCTTATTTAGTATCTGTATTTAATGCTGTTATTATGGAAAAATCAGCGTTAGAATCTATTACAAAAGAGGGATAATTATGGCAGATATTACTGATATAAAGACTATACTTTACACAGAAAAAAGTTTGAATTTGCAAGAGCAAGGTGTCGTAGTTATTCAAACTTCACCAAAGATGACTAAAACAGGCTTAAAAGCGGTTTTAAAAGAGTATTTTGGTGTAACTCCAAAAAGTATCAATTCTTTAAGAATGGATGGAAAAGTTAAGCGTTTTAGAGGTCGTTTAGGTCAAAGAAACGATTATAAAAAATTCTATGTTAAGCTACCTGAAGGTGTTAGCTTAGAAAATACGGAGGCTTAAGATGGCAATTAAAACTTATAAACCATATACTCCAAGTAGAAGATATATCACAGGTTTAAGTTCTGAAGATATTACAGCTAAACCAAGTGTACGCTCACTACTTGTTAAACTTCCAGCACACGCGGGTCGCAACAGCTATGGAAGAATTACAAGTCGTCATAAAGAAGCGGGTGCTAAAAAACTTTACAGAATTATTGATTTTAAACGTCGTAAATTCGGTATAGAAGGTAAAGTAGAAGCAATCGAGTATGATCCATATAGAAATTGTAGAATTGCTTTGATTGCTTATAAAGATGGGGAAAAAAGATATATTCTTCAACCACGTGGATTAAGCGTTGGCGATATTGTTGCAGCTGCTGAAAGCGGACTTGATATTAAACCAGGTAATGCAATGAAACTTAAAAACATTCCTGTGGGTACTATTGTTCATAATGTTGAGTTAAAGCCAGGCAAAGGCGGTCAAATGATCCGTTCTGCAGGTGCTTATGCACAACTTATGGGTAAAGAAGAAAAATATGTTATCTTAAGACTTGCAAGTGGCGAAATGAGACAAGTTTTAGCTGAATGTATGGCAAGTATTGGCGAAGTTGGAAATGAAGAATGGGCTAATGTAACTATCGGTAAAGCAGGTAGAAATCGCCATAGAGGCATCCGTCCACAAACTCGTGGTTCTGCTATGAACCCAGTAGATCACCCGCACGGTGGGGGTGAAGGTAAGAAAAATTCAGGCCGTCATCCAGTAACTCCATGGGGTAAACCAACTAAAGGTGCGAAAACTCGTCGTAAAAAAGCTAGCGATAAGCTAATAATTTCAAGAAGAAAAGGAAAGTAAGATGGCTAGATCACTAAAAAAAGGTCCTTTTGTTGATGATCATGTAATGAAAAAAGTCATCGCTGCTAAAAAGGCTAATGATAATAAACCAATTAAAACTTGGTCAAGAAGAAGCACAATTACTCCTGATATGATAGGACTTACATTTAATGTTCATAATGGTAAAAGCTTTATTCCAGTTTATGTTACTGAAAATCATATCGGTTATAAGCTTGGTGAATTTGCTCCAACGCGCACATTTAAAGGGCATAAAGGCTCTGTGCAAAAGAAAATTGGTAAGTAAGGGATAAGATATGAGTAAAGCATTAATTAAATTCATAAGATTATCTCCAACTAAAGCAAGATTGATTGCTAGGGAAGTTCAGGGGATGAATGCAGAATTAGCTATGGCTAGTTTAAAATTTATGCCAAATAAAGGTGCAAAATATATCGCAAACGCAATTTCAAGTGCAGTAGCAAATGGTGGCTTTGAAGCAAACGAAGTGATTGTAAAAAGTTGTCGCGTGGATGCAGCTGCGGTGTTAAAAAGATTTAGACCAAGAGCTAGAGGAAGTGCAAGTCGTATTAGAAAACCAACTTCACATATTTTAGTAGAAGTGGCAAAAGCAGAAGTGAAAGCTGAAGAGAAAAAAACAGTAGCTAAAAAAACTACTACAACAAAAGCTCCAGCTAAAAAAACAACAAGCACTAAAAAAGCAACAGCGAAAAAGGAAAGCTAATGGGACAAAAAGTTAATCCAATTGGTCTAAGACTAGGAATCAATAGAAACTGGGAATCAAGATGGTTTCCAACTAAAGCAAATTTAGTAGAAAATATCGGTGAAGATTACAAAATCAGAGCTTTCTTAAAAAGAAAACTTTATTATGCAGGAATTAGCCAAATTTTAGTAGAAAGAACTGCTAAAAAACTTCGCGTTACTGTAGTTGCTGCAAGACCAGGTATCATCATCGGTAAAAAAGGTAGTGATGTTGATAATTTAAGAAAAGAATTGCAAGATTTAATCGGTAAAGATGTAAATATCAATATCAAAGAAGAAAGAAAAGCAGGAGCTTCAGCTCAACTTGCTGCTGAAAGTGTTGCAACTCAACTTGAAAAAAGAATTGCTTTTAGAAGAGCAATGAAAAAAGTAATTCAAGGCGCGCAAAAAGCAGGTGCTAAAGGGATTAAAGTTTCAGTTTCTGGTCGTTTAGGCGGTGCTGAAATGGCAAGAACAGAATGGTATCTTGAAGGACGCGTTCCACTTCATACTTTAAGAGCAAAAATCGATTATGGTTTTGCAGAAGCTAGAACTACTTATGGAAACATAGGGGTTAAAGTATGGATCTTTAAAGGTGAGGTATTACACAAAGGTATGCAACCTGAAAAAACTGAAGAAAGTGCTCCAGCTAAAAAGTCAAGACGCACAAGAAGGGGTAAATAATCATGTTAATGCCAAAAAGAACTAAATATCGCAAAATGATGAAAGGGCGTAACAGAGGTTATGCTAATCGTGGAACAGAATTTACTTTTGGTGAATTTGCATTAAAAGCAACTGAAGCAGGACGCATTAACTCACGCCAAATCGAAGCAGCGCGTATTGCTTTAACTCGCTTCGTTAAAAGACAAGGAAAAACTTGGATTAGAGTTTTCCCAGATAAGCCTTTGACAAAAAAACCTTTAGAAACTCGTATGGGTAAAGGTAAAGGTGCTGTTGAGGAATGGGTAATGAATATCAAGCCAGGCCGTATCATTTATGAAATGGCAGGAGTAAGCGAAGAAATGGCAAGAGAAGCATTGACTTTAGCTATGCATAAACTTCCATTTAAAACTAAGTTTGTTACAAGAGAGAGCCAAAATGAAATATACTGAGATTAAAGATAAAACAGCAGCTGAGCTTGCAACAATGCTAAAAGAAAAAAAGGTGCTTTTATTCACTTTAAAACAAAAGCTAAAAACAATGCAACTTACTAATCCAAAAGAGATTAGCCAAGTAAAAAAAGACATTGCTAGAATAAATACAGCAATTAACGCTTTAAGATAAGGATAGAGAAAATGGCATTTAAAAGAGAAATTCAAGGCGTTGTTGTTAAAATCGCTGGTGAAAAAACCGCAAGTGTTTTGGTTGAAAGAAAAGTGGTTCATCCAAGATATAGAAAAATTGTTAAACGCTTTAAAAAATATCTAATTCATGATGAGAGAAATGAAGTTAAAGTGGGTGATACTGTTGTTGCAGTAGAATGTAGACCACTTTCAAAAAGAAAATCGTTTCGCTTAAAATCTGTATTAGCTACAGGAGTTGAGTAATGATTCAAAGTTTTACTAGACTTGCAGTTGCTGATAATAGCGGTGCAAAAGAATTAATGTGTATTAAGGTTTTAGGGGGTAGCAAAAGAAGATACGCTACTGTAGGTGATGTAATCGTTGCATCTGTTAAAAAAGCTTTACCAAATGGAAAAGTTAAAAAAGGTCAAGTGGTAAAAGCGGTTATTGTTAGAACTAAAAAAGAAATTCATAGAGATAATGGTTCTTTGATTCGTTTTGATGAAAATGCTGCGGTTATTCTTGATAACAAAAGAGAGCCTATCGGAACTCGTATCTTTGGGCCAGTGGGCAGAGAAGTTAGATATGGTGGCTTTATGAAAATCGTTTCACTAGCACCGGAGGTATTATAATGGCGGTTAAATTAAAAATCAAAAAAGGTGATAGCGTTAAGGTTATCACAGGCGATGATAAAGGTAAAACAGGTAAAGTTTTAGCGGTATATCCAAAAACACTTAAAGTGGTAGTTGAAGGATGTAAAATCGCTAAAAAAGCTATTAAGCCGAGTGAGAAAAACCCAAATGGTGGTTTTATCAATAAAGAAATGCCAATGGATATTTCCAATGTGGCAAAAGTTCAGGAGTAAGCGATGATGAGATTAAAAGAAAAATACAATCAAAGCATTAAACCTGCATTGGTTAAAGAATTTGATATTAAAAATCCTATGCTTATCCCTGTGATCGAAAAAGTAGTTATCAGCGTAGGTGCTGGTGAGTTGGCTAAAGATCAAAAAGTATTGCAAAATGTTGCAGATACTATTTCTTTAATTGCAGGACAAAAGGCTGTGATTACTAAAGCTAAAAAATCAGTTGCAGGATTTAAAGTTCGCGAAGGTTTTCCTGTGGGTGTAATGGTAACTTTAAGAAAAGAAAATATGTATGCTTTTCTTGATAAATTAATTTCTATTGCTTTGCCAAGGGTGAAAGACTTTAGAGGTTTAAGTAGAGATGGTTTTGATGGACGCGGAAACTATAACTTCGGTCTTGATGAGCAGTTGATGTTCCCAGAAGTGGAGTATGATAAAATTTTAAGAACTCATGGTATGAATATTTCTATAGTTACAACAGCACAAAATGACAAACAGGCACAAAAGTTATTAGAACTTATCGGTGTGCCATTTACAAAAGGAAAGTAAGATGGCTAAAAAATCAATGATTGCAAAAGCGGCACGCAAGCCTAAATTTAAGGTTAGAGCTTATACGAGATGCCAAATTTGTGGGCGTCCGCATTCGGTTTATAGAGATTTTGGAATTTGCAGAGTTTGCCTAAGAAAAATGGGCAATGAAGGTTTGATTCCAGGTCTTAAGAAAGCAAGTTGGTAAGGATAAAATATGATAAATGATATTATTTCAGATTCACTCACTCGTATCAGAAATGCAGGAATGAGAAAGCTTGAAACAACCAAGCTTTTACATTCTAAAGTTGTAGAAGCTTTAGTTGGAATTTTTCAAGCTAAGGGCTATATTGAGAGTTTTAATGTTATTGAAGAAGATAAAAAGAAATTTATCAATGTAGTTTTAAAATACGATGAAAAAGGTAAGAGTGTTATCAATGAGCTTAAAAGAATTTCTAAGCCCGGTCGTCGTGTTTATAAAGGTAAAGATGAAATCAAGCGTTTTAAAAATGGTTATGGTACTATCGTAGTTAGCACAAGTCGTGGCGTTTTAGCTAATGATGAAGCTTATAAAGCAGGTGTTGGCGGCGAAATTTTATGTACTATTTGGTAAAAAATCTGCTTTTTATGGCATTGGGTATCCATTCTTTTAAAAAAGTAGAAATATCCTAGACAAATAAAAAGGAAAAATATGTCTCGTATAGGTAAACAACCGATTGCTATTCCAGCAGGAGTAGAAGTAAAATTAGAAGGAAATTTGCTTAAATTTAAAAAAGGAAATTTGGCAAAAGAACTTGATACTAAAGCAAATGTAAATGTTGAGATTAAAGATAATAATATTCTTTTTTCTCCAAAAGGTGAAGATAGACAAAGTAGAGCTTATTGGGGAACTTACAGAGCTTTAGCTTACAATATCGTTATAGGTTTAACTCAAGGTTTTTCAAAAACTCTTGAAATCAATGGAGTTGGTTATAAAGCAGCTTTAAAAGGTAAAGTTTTAGAACTAAGCCTTGGTTTTTCTCATCCTATTAATTATGATATTCCAGAAGGAATTGAAATTGTAGTGGATAAAAATACTATTGCAGTTAAAGGAAGTGATAAACAAGTTGTAGGTCAAGTTGCTGCTCAAATTCGTGAATTTAGACCACCAGAGCCATATAAAGGAAAAGGCGTTAAGTATTCTGATGAACGCATTATCCGCAAAGCTGGTAAGACATCTAAGAAGTAAGGGTAGAATATGAGAGCAAATGTATTAAAAAGAAAACTAACTTTAAGAATCAAAAGAAAAAAAAGAATTAGAGCGAAAATTTCAGGTTGTGAAAATTTTCCAAGAATTTCTGTATTTAAATCGAACAGAACTCTATATATCCAAGCGATTGATGATGTAAAAGCTGTAACTTTAGCAGCAGTTGATGGACGCAAACTTGGCGTTAAAGCAAATAAAGAAGGCGCTAAAAAAATCGCTGCTGAATTTGCTAAAACTTTAAAAGCTAAAAAGATAGAACAAGCTGTTTTTGATAGAAATGGTTATGTATATCATGGTGTTATTGCAGTTTTGGCTGAATCTTTAAGAGAAAATGGCATTAGGCTATAAGGGGTAAATCGATGGAAAAATATAATAGAGAAGAATTTGAAGAAGTAATCGTCGATATCGGCAGAGTTACTAAGGTTGTTAAAGGTGGTAGAAGATTTAGATTTACTGCTTTAGTTATCGTTGGAAACCGCAAAGGTTTGGTAGGTGTTGGTTATGGTAAGGCTAAGGAAGTTCCAGATGCTATCCGTAAAGCTGTTGACGATGCGTTTAAAAATATCGTTGAAGTTAAAACTAAAGGCTCAACTATCGCTCATGATGTAGAGGTAAAATACAACGCAAGTAGAATTTTACTTAAACCAGCTAGTGAAGGTACAGGAGTTATCGCGGGTGGTTCTACACGCCCTATTGTGGAGCTTGCAGGTATTAAAGACATCTTAACCAAGTCTTTGGGTTCAAATAATTCAGCTAATGTGGTTCGTGCTACAATCAAAGCTTTAACAATGTTAAAAGGATAAGAAGATGAATTTAACAAAAGCAGCGGGTTCAACGCATAAAACTAAAAGAATTGGTCGTGGTCAAGGTTCTGGCATGGGTAAGACTGCTACTAAAGGGGGTAAAGGTCAAACTGCTAGAAAAGGCTATAATGAAAAAAGAGGTTTTGAAGGGGGTCAACAACCACTTCAAAGAAGACTACCAAAAGTAGGTTTTACTTCTAAAATTCAAAAACCTTATGTAATCAATGTTGAAAAAATCATAGCTGTAAAAGAGCTTAGTGAAATTACATTTGAGAGCATTAAAAGTATTCACAAAATTTCAAAATCTGTGAATAAAATCAAATTAATTGGTGTAAGTGCAAAAGACTTAGTATCAAAAATCAAAGACGAGAATATTAGCGTCACCGGATCAAAATAATGAATAGAGCATTGACGAATAAGATTTTAATCACCTTAGCATTTTTATTTGCTTATAGGGTTCTGGCTTATGTGCCAGTTCCTGGCGTCAATGCTGATGTGATTGCGGAATTTTTTAATAACAATCAAAACAATGCTTTGGGTTTATTTAATGTTTTTAGTGGTGGAGCGGCTGAACGCTTTTCTATCATTTCTTTAGGTATTATGCCTTATATTACTGCTTCTATTATCATGGAGCTTCTTGCAGCAACTTTTCCAAATATCGGTAAGATGAAAAAAGAGCGTGATAGTATGCAAAAATATATGCAAATTATCCGTTATGCGACTATTGTGATTACTTTGGTTCAAAGTATAGGCGTTGCTATAGGTTTGCAAAGCTTACATGGTCGTGGTGGCGCAGGGGCTATAATGGTGGAAGATTTAAATATGTTTATCGCACTTTGTGCTATTTCTATGCTTGCAGGAACTATGCTTTTAATGTGGCTTGGCGAACAAATTACACAAAGAGGTATAGGAAATGGTATTTCTTTAATCATTTTTGCAGGTATTGTTTCAGGTATTCCAAGAGCGATTTCAGGAACTGTAGGACAAATTAATTCAGGTGAGATGAATTTCTTAACCGCTTTTGCAATTTTTGCTTTGATTTTAATCACTATAGGCGTGATTATTTATGTAGAACTTGGAGAAAGAAGAATTCCTATTTCTTATTCTCGTAAAGTTGTAATGCAAAATCAAAACAAACGCATTATGAATTATATTCCTATTAAACTCAATCTTAGTGGAGTTATTCCACCGATTTTTGCTAGTGCGATTTTGATGTTTCCAACAACGATTTTACAAACTAGTACAAATCCTTATCTACAAGCCATTAATGACTTTTTAAATCCAAATGGTTATTTGTTTCATGTTTTAACTTTCTTGTTTGTAATTTTCTTTGCTTATTTTTATGCTTCTATTGTATTTAACGCTAAAGACATAGCAGAAAATTTGAAAAAACAAGGCGGTTTTATCCCTGGAATTCGTCCAGGTGAAGGAACTTCAAATTATCTTAATGAAGTGGCTTCTCGTTTAACTTTATCAGGTTCTATTTATTTAGGGCTTGTTGCAACCTTGCCTTGGGTTTTGGTGAAATTTATGGGCGTGCCTTTTCATTTTGGCGGTACTTCTGTACTTATTGTAGTTCAAGTAGCGCTTGATACAATGAGAAAAATTGAAGCTCAAATTTATATGAGTAAATACCAAACTTTAAGTGCAGTAGGTTTGTAATAAATAAAATTAGCAAGATTTTTCTTGCTAATTTATCCTAGGTTTTTGCTTTAAAAATAAAAA
Organism: Campylobacter sp. BCW_4323; assembly: GCF_001763115.1. Taxonomy (NCBI): domain Bacteria; kingdom Pseudomonadati; phylum Campylobacterota; class Epsilonproteobacteria; order Campylobacterales; family Campylobacteraceae; genus Campylobacter; species Campylobacter sp. BCW_4323. The sequence continues at coordinate 60,278 of NZ_MJYC01000035.1, forward strand.
CACAATGCACACTATAAAAATTACTATTGACCATATTAAAAAAGCATCTACAAGACCCATTTGCCTAACGATAGGTTGAGAGATAATAGGACTTAAAAATTGTCCTAAAAATATACAACTTGCTAAAATTCCATAAGCCCTAGCGCGAGCATTTTCGGGACAGATTGAAAAAAGATAAGCCGTATTATTTACAAGCATAATACCTCCGCCCATTCCAAGCAAAGCTAAGGCGATTAAAACTGTGAAAAAGCTATCTACTAAAAAAAGCAGCAAAAAAGAACAAGATACGATAAAAAGAGTTAAAACATAGATAGTTTTAATACTTAAGAATTTTATAATATATCTATAGCTTAGAGAGAAAAAACCATAACATAGTGCAGACACAGACATCGAAATACCTATATATTTAGGATCCAATCCTAAATGTTCTTCTATATAGTAAGGAAGTTGAGTTGGCGAAATATAATAAACTACCATGATAAAAAAACCTATAAAATAGATAGGGAAAAATTGCCAATAATTTGTTTTTGCTTCTATTTTTGTATGATTATAGAATTTAAATTTTCTAGGTTCAAAAAGATAAATGATAGCCATTAAGGTAATTAAAATTCCAAGTCCATATACCAAAAAAGGATAACGCCAAGAATAACTTGAAACAAATCCCGCAATAGAAATAAAAATAGCACCCCCTACCGCACAAAAAAATCCTTGAAGACTTAAAGCATTTTCTCTGCGATTAAAGCCACCGCGACTATAATAATCTCCAAGTAAAGCCGAAGCGCCTGTCATTATAAAAGCAGTTGCCATACCAAAAATAGCTCTTGAAGTCAGTATAGCATAAATATCATTTAAGAAAAAGCCACTTACCCCAGAAATAGTCCAAACCACCATAGCTGGAAGAATGAATTTTAATTTGCCAAATTTATCCATTAAAATACCAGCAAATGGAGATAAAATGACAACAAAAATAGCAGGAATGGTTAAAATTAAGCGAACAAGTATATCAAGATGAGCTAATGTGAAACTTGAAGCAAGAGTAGCGCCACTTTGGGTTAAAAGTTCTTCAAAATGTCTGTTGATAGCAGGCAGAGCAGATGAAATGACTACGCTTCCTAGCATAGTCATAGCGGCCATAGAAAACACAGCCGCTTTAAATCCAGACTTTTCAGTAATTTGAATTATTTTTCTATCCATTTTTGTGTCATTTGGATGAAATTTATAATTTTTGCTATTCATAATTTTTACCTTTTTTATTTTATTATACTCCAAAAATTATGATTTGTATTTAAAATTACTTAAAATTATATTTTATTTATTTTGCTATGATAGTTTTGTTTTTAAAATATTTTAGCCTAATTAAAATATATTTTATAAGTAGAATTTTAAATATTTTTAGCTAAATTCAGCTTTTTATTTAACAAGGGTGTAAAATGAAGAAAAATTTAATCATAGTAGAATCTCCTGCAAAAGCTAAAACCATAGGAAATTTTTTGGGAAAAGATTATGAAGTGATTGCCTCTAAAGGACATATTAGGGATTTGCCTAAATCAAGCTTTGGGATTAAAATAGAAGATGGTGAATTTATCCCTGAGTATAGAATCACAAGCGATCATAGCGCCTTAGTTAAAGAACTTAAAAGCAAAGCCAAAGATGCCAAAGAAGTCTATCTTGCAACGGATGAGGATAGAGAAGGAGAAGCCATAGCTTATCATATTGCAAAAGCTATAGGAAAAGATGAAAACACCTTGCCACGCATCGTTTTCCATGAAATTACTAAAAGTGCTATAGAAAATGCTTTAAAAAATCCAAGAAAATTAGATATGCACTCTGTAAATGCCCAACAAACTAGACGCCTTTTAGATCGCATTGTAGGATATAAACTCAGCCCCTTATTGGGGCAAAAAATTCAAAGAGGACTTAGCGCAGGGCGTGTTCAAAGTGCGGCTTTAAAGATCATAGTCGATCGTGAAAAAGAAATTCGTGCCTTTGTACCACTGGAATATTTTAGCATAGATATGATTTTTCAAAAAGATTTGGATGCAGAACTAGTTGAGTTTGACAAAGCTAAGATAGAAAAACTTACCATTATCAACAAAGATCGTGCCAAACTTGTACTGGAAGCTTGCAAAAATGAAGCTTATACTATAAGTGACATTGAAAGCAAAGAAAGAAAAATCGCTCCACCACCTCCTTTTATGACTTCAACTTTACAGCAAAGTGCTAGCAATCGCCTTAGTTTTAACCCTAAAAAAACCATGATGATAGCTCAAAAACTCTATGAAGGAGTAAATACTCACGAGGGCGTGATGGGGGTTATTACCTACATGAGAACTGATAGTTTAAATTTGGCCAAAGAAGCTATAGAAAATGCAAGAAAATTCATACAAGCAAATTTTGGCCAAGATTATCTTCCAAGCAAAGCAAATGTATATACTACAAAGGCTAAAGGTGCTCAAGAAGCACATGAAGCTATACGCCCTACAAATTTAAGTTTTACTCCAGAAATTGCAGCTAAATTTTTAGACAAAGATGAGTTAAAACTTTACACACTTATTTACAATCGCTTTTTAGCCTGTCAGATGAATCCTGCTATCTCTCAAACTCAAAATGTATTTGTAAAAAATGATAGAGCAGTTTTTAAAATAGGCGGTAGAAAAATCCTTTTTGAGGGATATTATAAAGTTTATGGTGATATGGATAAGGATAAAATTTTACCAAATTTTAAAATAGGTGAAAATTTAAAAATACAAAATTTAGAAATGAACTCACATTTTACCGAACCACCTTCAAGGTATTCAGAAGCAGGACTTGTAAAAAAACTTGAAAGTTTAGGCATAGGTCGCCCTTCTACTTATGCACCAACCATTTCTATACTTACAAGCCGTGATTATGTAAAAATAGACAAAAAACAACTTATTCCTAGTGAGGTTGCTTTTAATGTAACCGAAGTGCTTGAAAAAAATTTTAGCGATATAGTAGATAGCAAATTTACTTCAAACCTTGAAAATACCCTAGATGAAATCGCTGAAGATAAGGCAGATTGGCAAGAAACTTTAAAAGAATTTTATTATCCTTTTATGAGAAAAATCGAAGAAGGAAAAACAAAAATCGCTAGTCAAAAAACTGTCACAAAGCTAGGTGAAAGTTGTCCCGATTGTGGCGGGGAACTTGCTATTAGAAAAGGACGTTTTGGAGAATTTGTAGCGTGTTTAAATTTCCCAAAATGTAAGTATTCAAGAAATTTAAAAAGTGAAAGTAAAAATGAAAGCGAAAATACTGCCGCAAAAGCTAAAGCTAATGGTACAGGTATTACTTGTCCAAGTTGTCAAAAAGGTGAAATCGTAGAACGCTTTTCAAAACGCGGTAAATTTTATGGCTGTAGCGCTTATCCAAAATGCAATTTTATAAGCAAATACAAACCAAGTGAAGAAAAATGCGAAGAATGTGGCGAAACTTTAGTGATAAAAGAGCTTAAAAAAGGTACATTCTTAGAATGCTTAAAGTGCAAAATCAAAAAAGAAATGAAGGATTAGAATGCAAATCATGCTTTGTGCTATTTCAAATATAGCGAGTGGAAATTGTTCAGAAGACTGTAAATACTGTACCCAAAGTGCCCATGTAAAAACAGATATTCAAAAATATCGTCGTAAAGAACTTTCACAAATCGTTTTAGAAGCAAAAATGGCAAAGAAAAATGAAGCCTTGGGTTTTTGTTTGGTTACAGCAGGACTTGGGCTTGATGATGAAAAGCTTGAGTATGTTTGCGAAGCTGCTAAGGCCGTGCAAAAAGAAGTGCCTAACTTGCTTTTAATTGCCTGTAATGGCATGGCAAGCGTGGAACAACTCAAAGAACTTAAAAAAGCAGGAATTTTTTCTTATAATCACAATCTTGAAACTTCTAAGGAATTTTTTCCACAAATTTGCACCACGCATACTTGGGAAAGTAGATTTCAAACCAATTTAAACGCTAAAGAAGCAGGGCTTATGCTTTGTTGTGGTGGAATCTATGGTATGGGTGAGAGTGAAGAAGATAGGCTAAGTTTTAGAAAATCTTTGCAAGAATTACAACCTTTTTCAACGCCTATTAATTTTTTTATAGCAAATGAAAATTTAAAACTACAAGTTCCAAGACTTAGTGCTGATGAAGCCTTAAAAATTGTTCGTGATACCAAAGAGGCTTTACCGCAAAGCGTGGTAATGGTAGCAGGCGGGCGTGAAGTGGTATTACGAGAAAGACAATATGAAATTTTTCAAGCAGGTGCTGGGGCTATTGTTATAGGGGATTATTTAACCACTAAAGGTGAAAAACCAAGTCAAGATATAATAAAATTAAAAGAAATGGGATTTACTTTTGCATCAGAGTGTCATTGATACACAGGCTTTAATTGATTTAAAAATTCTTATTGTTATAGCTTTATGCTTACTTTTTTCTCCGCATATTGCAAAAATTTTACGCTTGCCTCTTTCGGCTACTGAAATTATTTTAGGGGCGATAATAGCGTATTTTGGTTTCATAGGAAAAAGTGAAAATTTTGCACTTTTAGCCAATGTAGGTTTTTATTATCTAATGTTTATAGCAGGCATGGAGGTAAATTTAAGAGCTTTTTTTAACATGGATAAAGAAATTGCTAAAAAAAGTTTTTTTTATATTTTTTTACTTTATGCTTTATCTTCTTTTATAGTATGGATTTTTGGACTTTCTTTAGTATTTGTTATCATTATACCTGTGATGAGTGTAGGGCTTTTATCTTTACTTTTTAAGGATTTTGGAAAAGAGTGTTACTGGTTAAATATTGCTATGATAGTAGCTACTTTAGCTGAGGTGATTTCTATTGTGCTTTTGACTATAGCGGGAGCTTTTTTGCGCGAAGGAACGGGTATTGTTGATGTAGCGCAAAGTATTTTATATCTTAATATCTTTTTGGGACTTTGTTTGCTTGGATTTAAAATGCTTGGTGTGCTTTTTTGGTGGTATCCCCAGCTTAAAGTTGTGCTTATGCCATGGGAAGATAAAAATGAAAAAGATATAAGATTTTGTATGGCCATTTTTATACTGATTATTGTTGCTATGGTTATTACAAAACTTGAAATCGTTCTTGGTTCTTTTATAGCAGGTTCATTTATAGCTACTTTTTTTGATCATAAAAAAGATCTTGAGCACAAGCTTTCTACTTTTGGACATGGGTTTTTGATCCCTATTTTTTTTATCCATATAGGTTCAACATTTGATCTTAAAATGATTTTAGATTATAAAATCGTTTTACAAGCATTTTTACTTATGTTTGTTATGGTGGGTTTAAGAATTTTATGCGCAAGTGTTTTTTCAAAAAGAATTGGTTTTAAAAATATGATTTTATTTGGTCTTAGTCATTCTATGCCTTTAACCTTGCTTATAGCAACAGCTACTTTGGGTTATTCGGGCAAGGTTATTGATGAGAAGCTTTATTCAGCACTTATTTTAACAGCGTTATTTGAGGCTATTATTGTTATGAGTATGATTAAATTTCTTTCTAATTCTAAAAAATGAAAGTTACTTTTTTACTCAAAAAAGCAAACAAAATATTAAAAATTTAATAATAAAAAAACTCATAATCGCCCTTTTTTGTTAGAATTAATAAAAGTAACAATAAAAGGAGTGAAAATGTCAAATTCCGTTACTATAACCGATAATAGAAATGGAAAAAGCTATGAATTTCCTATATATGATGGTACAACTGGGCCAAGCGTTGTAGATATGTCAAGTTTTTATAAACAAACAGGAATGTTTTCTTATGATGAGGGCTTGACTTCTACGGCTACTTGTAAATCAAAAATCACTTATATTGATGGAGAAAACGGAATTTTAATGCACCGTGGCTATCCTATAGAGTGGCTTGCTGAAAACAAACTTTATTTAGATGTGGTTCATCTTTTACTTTATAAAGAACTACCTGATGCTACGCGTCTTGAAGCATTTCGTTATGAAATGAAAAAGCGTTCTTTTATCCATGAAGGTATGCATCGTCTTTTTGATTCTTTTCCTGATAATGCTCATCCTATGGCAGTTTTGCAAGGTGCTGTTTCATCGCTTAGTGCTTTTTATCCTGATCATTTAAACATGAATGTAAAAGAAGAATATATGGAAATGGCAGCTAGAATAGTAGCTAAAATCCCTACTATAGTCGCCACCGCTTATAGATATAAACACGGCTTTCCTATGGCTTATCCAAATTTAGATCGTGGTTTTACAGAAAATTTCTTATATATGTTAAGAACCTATCCTTATAATCACGTAGAACTTAAACCTATAGAAGTAAAAGCACTTGATACAGTTTTTATGCTTCATGCAGATCATGAGCAAAATGCTTCAACTTCAACAGTTCGCGCTGTGGGTTCAACTCACGCTCATCCTTATGCCTGTATAGCAGCAGGTATTGGTGCGCTTTGGGGTCATGCACATGGTGGAGCTAATGAAGGTGTTATTAGAATGCTTGAGCAAATAGGTAGTGTTGATAGAGTAGATGAATTCATCAAAAGGGCTAAGGATAAAAACGATCCTTTCCGTTTGATGGGCTTTGGGCATAGGGTTTATAAAAATTTTGATCCTAGAGCAAAAGTGCTTAAAAAACTTCGTAATCAACTTATTGATGAGTTGGGTATTGATACCAATCTTATTAAAGTAGCAACGCGTATAGAAGAGATTGCTTTAAATGATGATTATTTTGTACAAAGAGGGCTATATCCGAATGTTGATTTTCATAGCGGACTTATTTTAAAAGCCTTAGGTATTCCAAATGAAATGTTTGCCACTTTATTTGTTATAGGACGCACCCCAGGATGGATAGCTCAGTGGATAGAACAAAAAGAGCAAGAAAGTCTTAAAATAGTCCGTCCAAGACAACTTTATTTGGGTGAAACTAGTAAAATTTAATTAAAAATTTTTGTGGAAATTAAAAATTCCACAAAATCTTCTTGTATAATTTTAAAAAATCTTATAGAAAGTCTTATAATCATGCTTAATCTTGATAAATTTTTAGAAATTGCTATAAATGCTAGCAATCAAGCTTCTAAAGCTATTTTAGAAGAGAGAAAAAATTTTAAAACTTGGGAAAAAGAAGATAAAAGCCCGCTTACATCAGCAGATCTTGCTTCTAATAAAATTTTAAATGATATTTTAGGTTCTACGGATATTAAAATTTTATCAGAAGAAAAATTACTCAGCAAAGAAGAATGTGAAGAATTAAAAACTTTTTGGCTTATTGATCCTCTTGATGGAACAAGTGGTTTTTTAAAAGGCAGTGATGAATTTTGTGTTATGATAAGTTTAGTTCATGACAATCGCCCTGTTTTATCGCTTATACAAAATCCATCAAAAGGTGATATGTTCTATGCTCATGCAAAAACTAAGGTTTATAAAAACGATAAACCTTTGCAAATTGACCAGCAAGAATACGAGAAAAATAAATATAAAGCCTTATTGAGTGTTAATCATCTTAGCAAAGAAGATGAAGACTTTGCAAAAGAGCATCAATTAGAAGCTATTAATATAGGCTCTGGATTAAAATTTTGTGCTATTTTGGAGGCTAAGGCAGGAGTTTATAAAAGATTTGAAAAGCTTAATATTTGGGATATTGTAGCAGGAGATTTTTTGATTAATCAAAATGGAGGATTTATGGGAGATTTTTCTAAAAAATACATTTTATATAACCCTTTAGATTATAAATCCAGTCCTTTTATTTGTGTTTCATCTATGAATTTTTTACAAGATTTTTTATAAAATAAAGAGTATAATTTTATATTTAAATAGTTTATAAGGATGAAGATGAGGTATTGTTTCATTTTGTTTTTAAGTTTAGTTTTAAGTTCTAATCTTTTGGCAAATAATTTTTCTCAGAAAAAAGTTATTAAAATTGAAAAAAGCACAGATAGTTTTGAGCTAATAGATCTAAATCAAAATGTTGCAAATCCAAATCTAAATCAACAAAAAGCATTGTTTGATAGTTCTACTTTGATTGAAAAAAAATCACAAATCACCAAAGATAAAGATATTGATTTTGCTATTGTATTAACTTTTAGGAAAAATTTTGGTTATTTTTTAGATGGTTTTAGGGTGAGTGATAAGGAGTTTTCTACATTATTTGCTAAAAATTTGATTCAAAGTTTAAAACTTAATTGGGTTAATTCTGCTGCAAATGGTATTTATCAAAGTTCTAAAACTTTGTCGCATTTTAGTCCTAAGGATGCAAAACTTATAAATGTAAGTCCTTTTTTAACACAAGAAAAAGATAAGGCTAAAATGTATGCTAAATTTACAGATTATGTTGTGGTGGTAAATTTGCAAGATTTTTATGTAAATATTACAAATTATTTTATCACAACGAGCAAGGAAGGTGTGGCTAGTATTAATTTTAAAATCATTTCTACAAGCAATGGAAAAATTCTTTCAGCTAAAAATGCAAAATTAAATTTGACATTAAAAGATCAAGATGCAAAGCAAAATTATCAAGATATTATAAACCAAATGCCAAAAATGCTAGCTGATGTTATCAAAAACCAAATTTTCCACCTAAAGCTCTTAAACTAAGCTTTAGTTTAAGATTTCTTTAATCAGTTTTTGCAAATTCCTTTTTGTTTCTTCTTGTTCTTTTATGATAAAACATTTTGCTTTTGGCCAAAAATAACTTTTAGGATTTTCAAATTTTCCCCAACGCCAATCAAACCTAGGATGTAAAAGAACTATAGTAGGAATATCCATAGCTAAACTTAAATGCGCTATAGCACTATCAATACTAAGTATACAGTCAATATCATATAAATAATTTAGAGTATCATTCCAATTTTTTATAAGCTTACTTCTATCTTCTATTACCTTAGGTAATTCTTCTTTTAATTGCATTTGAAAAGAAATGATTTCATAATCTAAGTCTTTTAATATATCAAATAAAAATTCAAATTTTACATTTCTTAATAAATCAGAATTTTCAGCATTAGGAGTAGCATAAAAAATACCAAGTTTTTTTCTTTTATTATGCGGTTTTTTCTGTGGCAATATAGGTGTTTTTAATCGTGAAATTTCATCAAGCTTAATATCAATAAAAAAAGGCAAAGAACAAATAGGAATAGCATAATCAAAATTTGTAGGTAGATTTTTTAAAACCTTTACATTTTTAAAAATATCATCATTTTGATTTAAAAATTTGATTTGATTTTTAAACATTTCATACATGGCACTTTGAGGAGCAAATAAAACCTTTGAAGCGATTTTGCAAAGTTTTTCTAAGCATCTTGCATACATTATAGTATCGCCAAAGCCTTGCTCGCAAAATACTAAAACTTCTTTATTTTTAAAAGCATCAACGCCAAATTTATTAAAAGCTTTTAAGCTTTCATTATAATGATAAGTAGAAAAAGTTTCATTATGAGCATAAAATAATCTGCTTTCATAATATTTCTTGCCCTCTTCAAAATTATCATCCACTCCCATACGCATCAAAAGATAAGCCAAATCAAATTGATAGGTTGCATGAGAATCCAAACTAAGACATTTTTTATAAGCATGATAAGCTTCTTGATAGTTTGAATTAAATTCTAATACCTTAGCATAGTTTTGCCAAAACTGTGCATGGTGTTGATTGGCTTCTTGCAGTGATTGAAAAAGTTCTAAAGAATCAGATATTCTAAAAAGCTTAAAAAGTAAGTATGCTTTTTGGGGTAAAATTTGATGAGTTAAAAAATCTTCTATTTTAGAAATGGTAAGATTTTCTTTGGTTTTACTATGAAGCCTATCTTCAAGTTTGACTAAATTAAGATTGGTTTGTTCAGCAATGATTCCTTTTTGTAGTTTATCAATCAAATCTTGCATAAAATGACACAAGTGTTCATGTGCATTTAATGCCTTGGTAAAATCATGTTTAAAATAAATTTCTGCATAATTTTTCCATAGATTAAGATTATACATATCTTTAGAAAGTAATTCTTTGAAAATTTGTTCAGATTCTTCTAGTTTATTACTCAGTTTATAAATAAAAGCCAATTCTAACTTAAGTTCATCTTCTAAATCATCTTTGCGAGTTAAAAGTGTTTGTAATAAATTCAAGGCTTCATCAAATCTTAAATTTTCAATATAGCTTTTAGCAAGTATAAGACCATTAAAACTTGTAGGATTTAAAGAAAAAAGCTCTTGAGCATAATATAAAGCTTTTTGAAAAAGAGAAAGTTTATAAGAAGAAAGCATAGCAAATTCTAAAGCAAATTTTGGACTTTCTTTTAAAAATTGCTCACTCAAGTTTAAACATTTTTCATAATTAGCATTAAAATAATAATAATGAATTTTATCAAACATGATCTTCCTAGATAATAAAATTAAAATCCTATATTATCCTATAAGTTGCATAAAAAGATAATTATATTTTTATAAAATTAAATAATAAAACAAAAATAAAAAAAATAAATCCAAAAAAACATCCATCCTAATAATTTTAAAATTATCAGGATGAAATTTT
>NZ_MJYC01000036.1:0-112500 GCF_001763115.1 Campylobacter sp. BCW_4323
TTTGGATAGCTGCAAGCGGAGAGAGATATTTTGATACGATGAAATAAAGGAGAATGACGCTAATAATACTTGTAAAAATAACAATCGCGGTTTGTATAAATGCAATTTTATATATTGGAGATTCTATTTGTTCTATTGACTCCCCAATACAAGCAGTATAAACTCCAGAAACTTTTGCACATACAGCAAATCTTTCACTACCATCTTTTGGTCTAGTATACTCAAAAGGTTCAAAATCTTTCTTGGTTTTTGCAAGATTTGTAATTGCACTAATATCATAACCTTGTTGTAAAAGAGCTTTGTCTGTAGAAACAAATACTTTATTTTCTTCATCAAATACAAAAGTTCTACCTGGTAAATTTTCAAATTCAGCTTGCAAATCTGCTGCAAGAACATCTACGGCCAAAACTCCTATAAATTTACCATCTTTATAAAGTGGAATAGAATATGTAAAGCAAGGTAAATTTGTAGTTACATCAATATAAGATGGGGTAATATAAAGTTTATTTGTTTTAACTGCTTCTATATAATATTCTCTTGTTCTAGCATCATAATTATCAGCTTTTCCATAAGTTCCAAAATCTAAATTTTTAGCATCAGAGTCTGGATCGCTTACAACAAGTTCGCCATTTGGTTGAGCAATATAAACTGCTAAGAATCTTCCAGCATCTCTAAAATTCTTTAATTCTTTTCCAACATAATGCATTAAAGCATCTTGACTATCTAACTGTTCTACAGGATGCTTTAAAATACTTTTAGCCAAACTTTCAAGAGTTAAAGAATTTCTTGCCTTAAAAGACTCCATAGAATTTTTAGCCGTTTTAACATAATTTATTTCAGCATTCACAACTTCATGAAAAATTGCTTGCTTTACAAATATAAATGTTACAACACCTAAAATTATCAAACACACTACTGCGATTAAATTTGCAATCAGTGAAACCTTCAATTTTACGCTTTTCATAATTTAAGCGCTCCTTTCTAATATTATTTTATAGGGATATCTACATAAAGTTTTATAATTATAAATTAAAAAATTTAAATTTTTACTTAAATTTAAAAGTTATAAAAAATTAATTTAATATTTATTAAATTAATTTATATTTATTATTTTTATTTAAAGTAATATCGCTTCGAAAATTCTATGTATTAAGCTTAATATCGTTATAATTTAGAAAAATTTATATCGAAGGAAATATTTTGAAAAAAATTATATTATTTATCTTATCTTTAGGGATATTTTATACTTTCACACAAGCTAAAAACTTCGAACAAGATCAAAATAATAACAGCAATTTAGTTAGTGTCAGTATAGCACCTCAAGCATTTTTTGTTAAAAAAATAGCTGCAAATACTCTAGATGTCAATGTTATCTTACCTCCAAATAGCAATGAGCATAATTTTGAATTTAAACCAAGTGCTATGAAAAAACTTGAAAAAAGTGATATTTATTTCACCATGGGCTTAGAATTTGAAAAAGTTTTTACGGATAAATTTAAACAAAATTTTCCAAAACTTCAAGTTGTAAATATGCAAAAAAACATAGCTTTAATTCAAACTCGTGACACTCACGAACACTCTCATGAACATGAGCATTTTGATCCTCATACTTGGTTAGATCCTATTTTAGTCCAAACTATGGCTTTAAATATTTATGACACCTTAATTCAAAAATATCCACAAAATAAAAATTTATATAAACAAAATTTAGATAAATTTTTAGCAGAATTAGATAGTTTAAATTTACAAATTGCCCCAAAATTAGAAAAATTAAAAAATAGAGAATTTGTAGTTTATCATCCTTCTTGGACATACTTTGCAAAACGCTACAATCTTACGCAAATTCCTGTAGAAATTTTAGGCAAAGAACCAAAAAGCAAAGATTTGCAAAAACTTATCACTCTAATGAAAGATAAAAATTTAAAAGTCATTTTTGTTCAAAATGGTTTCCCTGAAAATGCAGCAAAAACACTTGCTAAAGAATGTGATGCAAAAATTTACAAAATGGATCATTTATCTTATGATTGGGAAAATGAACTTTTAAAAACTGCTGATGCCTTTTCTCATAATTTATAATCAGGCTTTTTGATGCTTTTTTTTGAAATTTCTAATCTAAACTACGCTTATGATAATGAAATCATCTTAAAAAACATCAATCTTAGCTACGACAATAAAGATTTTCTCTCTATCATAGGTCCAAATGGTGCAGGAAAATCAACACTCGTAAAACTTATCTTAGGACTTTTAAAATCCAAAAATAAAATCCATTTCAAAGCTCTTCAAAGAAAAGAAATAGGCTATGTTCCTCAACACACTCTAGCCAATCCTAATTTTTGTCCAAGAGTACTTGAAATCGTTCTTATGGGACTTGTAAGTAAAAAAATTTTTGGTTTTTATGGGAAAAAAGATAAAGAAAAAGCTATGCAAGCTTTAAAAAGTGTAGGAATGGAAAAATTTTGGAACAAAACAATTGATTCTCTAAGCGGGGGACAAAGACAACGTGTTTTTATCGCAAGAGCCTTAGCTAGTGAATGCAAAATGCTTATTTTAGATGAACCTACCGCAAGCGTTGATAACAAGTCTGCTATACAAATTTTTGAACTTCTAAGCTCTTTACACCAAAAAGGTATGGGAATTTTACTCATTTGTCACGATATCAATCTTGTATTAGCTTATAGCGATAAAATTGCACATTTAAACAAAGAACTTTTCTTGCATACCAACACTAAAGAAAAAGAAAAAAGTTCATTTTTAAAACATTTATACGAAAACCACTCTCATTTTTGTGATGTAGAAATGAGTTTAAATACTTGTTTTTGCGATGAAGAAAATTGCGATAGTAAAAAACTATGCGAACAAGAATTTACAAGAAGAAATTTGAAAAAAACAGAATTTAAAAAAGAAAATTTTTGTTTAAAATTTTTAAAGGAAAATAATGCTTGAAATTTTAAATTTCACCTTTTTTCAAAACGCTTTACTAGGAGCGATTTTAGTCAGTATAGCCTGTGGAATCATAGGTACTTTGGTGATGATAAATCGCCTTTTTTCTATGGCTGGAGGTATAACACATGGAGCTTTTGGTGGTATAGGCATAGCTTTTTATTTTTCTTTACCTATTTTATTAAGCACGGGAATATTTACTTTATTTTTGGCTTTTTTAGTAGCTTTTTTAGCTAAACGCTATGAACACAGAAGTGATAGTATTATCGCTGTAATCTGGGCTTTTGGAATGGCTGTTGGGATTATTTTAATCGATTTAAGCCCTAGTTATAACACAGATTTAATGGCTTATCTTTTTGGAAGTATTTTAGCTGTAGGAACACAAGATTTATGGCTTATGGCTTTGGTTGATAGCGTGGTGGTTCTTTTGATCTTTTTATTTTATAGACAATTTGAAGCATTAAGCTTTGATGCGGAATTTGCAAAAGTTCGTGGTATCAATACAAGTTTTTTTCATTATCTTTTAATCGCCCTTATGGCTTTTTGTATAGTTATTTCTATACGCCTTGTAGGGCTTATTTTGGTTATGGCTTTGCTTAGTATCCCAAGCTTTATTGCTGAAAATTTCACTAAAAGACTTGGCTTTATCATGATTTTGGCAAGTTTTTTAAGTATGATTTTTTGTGTTTTAGGACTTATACTTAGCTATTATCTTAATCTCTCAAGCGGTGCTTGCATCATAGCTGTAGCTTGTTTTAGTTTTTTAGTGCATTTGATAGGCAAATTTTTAAAAAGGTAAAGGTGCAAAACACACTTGCACTTTTATATCTTTTTGCCCTTGTTCTTTAAAATACAAATGTTCGCTTGCTTTAAAAACAAAAAATTTTTCTGCGATTTTTCTTTGTAAATCTTGAGTTTTTTCACATAAAGGATACACAAGTTTAATATCATAAATTTTAAATTTGCAAGCATAAGCAAACATTTGATATAAATCGCTTTGTTCTATGCCCTGCTTTTTATCTTCATCACTATCTGGAATTTTCCACTTGGTATCTAAAATCATTTTATTTTCTATATATAAATCAGGCTTTAACATGAAACATTTTTCAACATTTTTTGAAATTAGGTATTTTCCACTGCTTTGAGTTTTAATATTTTTAGTTGGATTTGCTTTTTTTAGCATATACGCCACATAATCTTCAAAAAGCTTTTCCATAGGAAAAAGCAAAGCAAAAGCTTCATTTTTACCATGATAAGGCATAAAACTTTCATTTTTTAAGAAAATTTTACACCACAAAAGCAAGTTTTCATAATAATCAAAATGTCTTGAAATTTTATAACTAAAATCTTTTTCATAATTTTTAGAAAATTCTACCTCATCGAGCATTTGCATAGATTTTATAAGTCTAAATTTATTCAAACTTGTTTTGGATTTTAAAAAATTTAGCGTTGATTTTATCAAACGATTGGGTGCTATATCTAAAACAAACTCATCATTGCTTGTAAAAAATCTTTCTTTGTGTATCAAATTTGCTTGATATGCTTGTTAAATAGTAATTTTCCCTTTAAAAAAGCCCTATTTTCTTCGCAACTTAGATAAGATCTCATCAAGCCTTTTTTATACACGCTATCAAATTCATCTAAAAACATCGTGATAAAAATTTCAAACAATGGCATTTTAGAACTTTGCAAAGATGAAATTTGTGACTTTTTAAAAGGAGAATTTTTTAAAGTTTTTAGCATATTTATCAAAAGATTTTTAGGATTAAATTTAAAATCTTTTTCATAAAAATCATTATTTTTAGAAATATTGTCTAATTCATAGTATCTTTTTAATTTTTCTTTATCGTGATTTGAAGAACTATCTTCTTTTTTATAACTATCTAAATTCGTGCATTTTGGAAAGATCTCCAAAACCCCGCTTTTAGTCTGTATAATGCCGACATAGTTTTTAGCTTTTAAGGTATTTTTGTTTTTAAAGCCTAAAAGATTTTCATTATTTTTTGCAAAGTCTTCTAGCTCTTTATAAAACCCTTCGGCCTTTTCTTTGAAAATTTCTTTTAAATCTTCTTTAGAAAAAGCTTGGTGTTCAATGATAGAAAAAGTGTTATTTGTTTTCATTATTCATATATTTTTATAAAAGTATCTTTACTCCAATTATTACTATCACTAAATTTATAAACAATCTTATCGCTTTCTATAAATTCTGTCATATTTTTTAAATAATCTTTATTTTCAACACTAATTTCCAACATACCATTTTTATTTAAAACTGCGTCAATCAAAGCATAGTCATTGTAAAAATACTCTTGCAAAAGTGGGATGATTTTATTTTGAAAAACTTTTTTTAAATCTTCTAAATTTTCAACACTTACAAAAAATGCATGACCTATGGTTTTTTCTCTATCTAGTAAATATTCTATACGAGTGTTTATAGCTTTTAATAATTCTTGTAAATTAATACCTTCGCAATCCATAGATAATTTGCTCACATCAGGCATCATCTCTACAAATTCAAAGCGTCTTCGCAAAGCTGTATCAAGAGAAGTTATGCCTCTATCGGCTGTATTCATAGTGCCTATGATATAAACATTTTTAGGCACTCCAAATTTTTCACCGCTATAAGGCAAAGTCACTTTTAACTCTTCTTTTTCACCTATCCTTTTGCTAGGTTCTATCAAGGTTATAAGCTCACCAAAAATCTTACTTACATTACCACGATTGATTTCATCGATGATGATTATGTAAGGTGAATTTGTTTTTTCATCTTTTTCTTTATAATCTTCTAAACCTTGTGATTTTAAATAATTTAATATAGCTTTAACATACGCTGAATTATATATTTCATCTGCAATAGAAGTTTTATATAATTTTTCTATATTATCTATACTTACTGGATAATCTTTATGATTTTTACTCATGTCGTCAAATTTAATTCTAAATGTTCTTCCATTTCTATATTGAATAAAATATTTAGTATTTGGTAATTCAAAATATTTTTCTGGACTATTATCATCTATTTTTACTTTTTCTTTTAATTTATCTATATAAAAATTAAAATTTTTTATACTATCCCTATTTTCTAAAGCTTTTTAGCAAAGTTCTTTAAAAATTCCATCTTTTATTTCATATTTTATTTCATATTTTATTTCATATTTTATTTCTTTAGAATTTTCTTCACTATCTATGCGAGGCTTTATACCTTCTACAAATTCTTCATATCCATAGCTTTGATGAAAAGTAGTAAAAACTATTTGTCCATTTTTTACATACTCATCAAATTTGGCTTTTTTATCATCTCTACTTTCTAAATTTTCGCCCAAAATTTCCAAAGCCTTATCTATAAGTATGATAAGTTTTTCCTGTCCCTGGAGTCCCATAAAGAATTTGATTTAAAGGCATATTTTTATTTTCCATTTTACTTGATATTTGTTGCACATTATTTTCCACTTCTAAGCTTTTACTTTCAAGCGTATTAATATTTATATCTTGAATCTCATTTAGAGGTAATTCTTTAAACCATTGCATTTTAAAATAATTTTATCTACAATTAAATTAATATCATTACTTAAATTTGAATAATTATAAACTTGATGATTAAATTGTGTATTATACTCATCGACTTTATTTCTTGCTAAATAATTGACTGTCTTATCTTCACTTTCTCCAATACAAACAACAATTTTTCTATTTTCTCTTTTTATACCACAATACACATAAACACCATAAGAAGCTTTATATTCTTGAGTATCCATTCTTATAAATATAATCCATGGGATTTTAACTACATTTCCTTTTTCATAACTTAAATCAACGTAAAATCATATTTTTTAAAAAAATTAAAATTAACCACCTCATCTTTAGATGACAATTTGTTCCCATTGTAAGCATTGTGAAAAAAATCTACTAAATACTTTTTAAACCTCTTTTTATCATCAGATGACAATACAATCATAATATATCCTTTATTTTTGATAATTTAAAATTATTATCCAAATATTATAAAATAAACCTGACTATTATATATATTACTTTATATTAGACTTTAATTCAAAAAGATAAGTAAAACTAAATTTTACCATATAATGAAAGTTCTAGCTTTTTTTATATCATTAAAATTTATAGTAGTTTTTTCTTGAGTTTCTAAATTTTCTAAAGTGATACTTTCATCATCTACAGCGATGATTTTTGCCTCGATTTTTTCTTTTTCATTGGTTGTGATTTTTACAAGCTCGTTAATGCTTTTTGCAAAATGCTCGATTTTGCTAAGTTTTCTCTCAAGCCCACAGCTTGATACTTCTAAAAAATACTCCCCACTCACAGGTGGCTCTACATCAAAAATAGGCGATAAAATTTCACTAAGTCTTGCACAATCATCAAGATTTACCCCGCCTTCTTTTTGCACATAAATTCTATAAATTTTTCTGCCATTTTCACTTACTAGCTCATCATCATAAAAACTAAGTCCTGCTTCTTTGCAAAGGGCTTCAAGATTCATTTTTATCCTTTTTTATTTTTTCAAAAAGTGCGTCCATGTGGTTTTGATACTCAAGTCTATCATCAAATTTAAAGTGAAAATTCGGACACCTATACCAGCCCTGCTCACTCATACAGTAATTTTGCAAAGCTCTACTTGCCTTTTTTAAAGAAGATAAAATTTTTTCTTGCTCATGAACATTAAAAAACATCTTATCAAGATACACAAAAGCATCATATCTGCCTTTTTTACACTCTACATCCACTACACACAAATTTTTCAAATTTTCATCATCTAAATTTGCTAAAGCTTCAGGGATCAGCTCTTTTAAGATACTTTCGGTGCGTAGTTTTTTAATCTCACTTGGGTTCATAGACTTGCTTGTTCCTCTACTTCTTTATAGCTTTCTATATAATCACCCACTCTCATATCATCACACCCTTCTATACCTACGCCACACTCATAGCCTTTTGCCACTTCTTTAGCATCATCTTTAAAGCGTTTAAGCGAGCTTACATTTCCTTCATAAACCACAACTCCATCACGGATAAGGCGAATTTTGGCTCCACGGTTAATCACCCCTTCAGTTACCATACAACCTGCGATTTGTCCGATTTTTGGCACATTGATCACTTGTCTAATCTCTGCTTGTCCTAATTGCTCTTCAGAAATAATCGGACTCATCATACCACCAAGTAAGGCTTTTACATCATCTAAAAGATTATAAATTACATTATAAGTTTTAATTTCTACGCCTTTATCCTTAGCACGCTCTTTAACTTCCCCTGTTGGGCGTATGTTAAAACCTAGTACTATAGAGTTTTCACTCGCACTTGCAAGCTCTATATCACTTTGCGTGATTCCTCCTACCCCACTATGAATGATATTCACTTTAATCTCATCATTTCTAAGTTTTTCTAAACTTGCTTTTAAGGCTTCTAAAGATCCTTGTACATCAGCTTTTAAAATAACAGGCAAGGCTTTTAGATTGCCTTCTTTAATCTTAGCTCCAAGCTCATCAATGCTAACTTTAGTAGATTTGCTAAGTTCTTTTTGGCGATTGTATTCGTGGCGTTTATTAGCGTATTCTCTTGCTTCTTTATCGGTTTTTACTGCAATTAAAATTTCACCTGCATCTGCTACTTCACTAAGTCCTACGATAACCCCACATTCACCTGGTTTGATTTCTTTTAAAGCTTTACCTTGATCATCGCTCATCGCACGCACTTTTCCATAAGCCTCGCCTGCAACCACAGTACTTCCTACAGTAAGTGTTCCATTTTGCACGATGATAGTAGCCACAGCACCACGCCCTTTTTGCACAGAACTTTCTATAATGCTTGCTTTAGCAAAACTTTTTGGATTGGCTTTAAGTTCTAAAATATCAGCTTGTAAAAGCACAATTTCAAGTAAATCTTCAATCCCCATTCCTGTCTTAGCCGAAACCCCTACAAATTCATAAGATCCGCCCCATTCTACTGGCATGATTTCCATTTCTGCGAGTTGAGTTTTTACCATATCAGGATTTGCTGCTTCTTTATCCATTTTGTTAATAGCAATAATAATAGGCACACCTGCTGCCTTAGCATGATTTATCGCTTCTTTAGTTTGTGGTTTTACCCCATCATCTGCAGCTACAACGATGATTACAATATCAGTGATACTTGCACCCCTTGCACGCATAGCAGTAAAAGCTTCGTGACCTGGAGTATCGATAAAAGTAATTTTACGCCCATTTTTTTCTACCATATAAGCACCCACGTGCTGAGTAATACCCCCTGCTTCACCACTTGCAACGCGTGATTTTCTAATATAATCTAACAAAGAAGTTTTACCATGATCAACATGCCCCATGATGGTAATCACAGGTGCTCTAGTCACTAAATCTTTTTCATCAATCTCTTCTTCATAGTCTTTTACATAATCAAACTCATCAGCCTCGTTAATGATATTGATCTCTATACCAAATTCAGCAGCCAAAATTTCAATCGCATCTTCATCTAAGAAATCATTTTTTGTTGTCATCATTCCAAGCATGAAAAGTTTTGAAATCACTTCACTAGTGCTTTTTCCTATCTTATCAGCGAATTCATACACACGAATTTCTTTAGAAATAGCAACGCTACTTACTTCTTCTACTTCCTTTTTTTCAATCTTTTTAGGTGGTTTTTTACGACTTCTTCTTTGAATTCCACCTTCAAGTCCAAAACCCGCAGAATTTCCAACAGCTTGTCTTATAAAATTAGGTTGTTTTTTATTGATATTTTGTGGTTTTTCTTGTTCTTTTACACTAAAATCAGGTAACACTACCTCATCTTCATCATCTAAAGAAATATCACCAAAATCATGTTCATCTAAAAAATTCATTTTTTCAGTACTTTCTTTTTTACTCGCAGCAATAGATTTTTTTTCTTTTTTCTTTTTCTTTAAACTCTCATCAGCATTTGAAAACATAGTTTTTAAACTTAAGCGCTCTTCATTATTGATAGATATATCATTTGAATTTTTTACTTCTTCTTTTTTAACTTGAATTTCTTCTTCGTCTTTTTTCTTTTTAACAATAACAAGTCCGCGTCTTTTGGCTAAAGTTGCACTAGCAAGGCTTTGTGGCTTATGAGCATCAATAATTTCTTGTTTTTCTTCCTCTTTTGCATTTTCTTTTTCAACTTTTAATTCTTCTTTTTTAACTTCTTGTTTAAGCTTTTCTTCTTTTTTAGGTTCTTTTTTTTCAGATTCATTTAGCTTTTCTTGTTCTTTTATATTTTCTTTTTTAGGCTTTTTTGCCGTAGGAGTTTTGATATTTTTCCTAAAAGCTTCTGGAATTTCTCTTGTTTGTATATACTCATAAATAGCTGCCGCAATCTCAGGTTCTACAGCATTTGATGCTGTTTTAATTCCAAGTCCTAATTCATTTGCCTTTTCAATAATTTCCTTACTATCATAACCTAATTCTTTTGCGATTTCATGAATTCTAATCTTTGCCATTTAAAAATATCTCCTTAAGTCCTTGCTGAGTAATTTTAGTATTTAAATTTTTACATATTTTAGAAAATGCTTTTTGTAAGATTTTATCTTCTTTCTCAATACAATTTTGACATAAATATCCACTTCTTCCATGTTCTGCTTTAGGCACAATATCTCCTAAAACAACTTTAAATCTGAATAACATATTTTGCTCAAAGCGGTTTTTACACACTATGCACATTCTAATTGGTATATGTTTTTTCAAAATTATATCTTTTTTTTATATTTTTTAGCAAATTTCAAAGCCATTATCATCAAATTCTAAATATTGCACACGAAAATCTTTAAATTTTGTTTGCATTTTCTTTGCCAAAGCTAAAGCATCATCTTTGAAAGCTAAAGAAAAAAAGCTCGATCCCGAACCTGAAAGTGTGCTCATTAAAGCTTTATTTTCCAAAGCAAATTTTTGTACTTCAAAAAGCTCAGGTAAGTTTTTCATACGATTGATTTCATGAAGCTTATCTTGACTTGCAAATTTTAAAAATTCATATTTTTTCTCCAAAAAACAAGCGGTTAAAAATGAAGCATGAGAAAGGTTGAAAACCGCATCATTAAAACTTAAATTTTTAGCCAAAGCTTGGCGTGATTGTTCCGTGCTCATTGCCAAATTTGGGATCACAACCACAGCAGCTAAATCTTTATCAATCTCTTTTTTGATACTATAAACTTTATTTTTTTCAACCAAAGAACACACAAAACCACCAAGAGTAGCTGGAGCGATATTATCTGGATGGTTTTCATAAATTAAAGCTTCATCTAAAATACGTTCTTTTTCTACCTTAAATCCACTCATATAATAAGCACTGGCAATAGCTCCAACAATCACAGCTGAAGAGCTTCCTAACCCTCTTGAAAGAGGAATGTTATTTTGAAAAATAAAACGAAAATTATCTTTTTTTCCGCTTAGTTTTTCATAAATTTCATAAAAAATATTTACAAATATATTGTTTTTTTTAAGAAAAATATTATCACTGCCCTCACCTCCAATACTAATGCTAAAAACACCTGATTTTTGGATTTGAGTTTCATTAAAAAGCTTTAAACTAAGTCCTAAACAATCAAAACCTGGCCCTAAATTCGCACTCGTAGCGGGAACTAAAATTTTCAAATTTCATCCTAAATTGCATCTAAAAAATAAAAGGGAAGATTATCATTATTTAGTTTAAGCTCTTGTAAATTTTTTGGTAAAAAAAACTCTGCTGGGATATTTTGCTCTAAACAAATTTCACCTTCCTTATATACAAAACAAAAATTTTTATTTGCACTTATGGGTTTATAGCCATTTAATTCAAAAGCACTCACCGCAAATAAAGGAATATTTTTTACTATACTTAAAGTACTCAAACTTACATAAGAAATTTTAATCCCCATATAAGAACCTGGACCATTAGCATAGATTAAACTTGTAAAATCATATTCTTTAAGCAATTCATCTAAAATTTTTGGTAAAAATTCGCTTGCTTTTTCTTCACTTTTATAAGTTTTTATAAGTTTATCATCTTGATAAATTCCAATCATTAAAGGCTTAGATAAAGCATTAAGCAAAAGAGAAGTTTTTATGCAAATACCTTTTCATAAGCTTTTTGGGTTGTTTTTTCAAGGCTTACAATTTCATAAGCATCTTTATCTTTTAAAACTTCTTTAGTGAGCAAATGATTTAAATGATGACTCCCAGCATATGAAGTATAATCCCCAAAAACACGATATCCAAGTAAGGTTAAATCTCCAATTGCATCTAAAATTTTATGTCTTACAAACTCATCTTTGAAACGCAAACCCTCAGGATTTAAAATACGATTTTCATCTACCACTATAGTATTTTCTAAACTTCCACCTAGTGCTAAATTCATACTCCTAAGGGCTTGAACATCTTTTAAAAAACCAAAAGTTCTAGCTCTTGCTATGTTTTCTATATAATTTTTTTTGCTGAATTCAAAATTGTAACTTTGTTCACCTATAACAGCATTGTCAAATTTAATCGTATAGTTAATACGGGGTTCTTTAGTAGGAGTTAAACGCACAAATTTATTACCATCTCTTACTTCTATAGGCTTTTTAATTACCATAATTTTTTTAGGCGCATCAAGTTCTTTTACCCCTGCTTCATCAAGCATCATACAAAAACTAATACTTGATCCATCCATAACAGGAGCTTCATTTGCATTTAAAACTATGCGTACATTATCGATTCCATAAGCATTAATCGCACTCATTAAATGCTCTATTGTAGAAATAAACCCCCTTTCATCTCCTAAAACAGTTGCCATTTGAGTATTGATCACATTTTCAGGACTTGCCTTATAGCTTGCATTAAGATCGCTTCTAAAAAATACTATACCACTATTTGCTTCTAAAGGCTCTAAAATAATTTCTATGGGTTCACCCTTATGAAGTCCTATACCTACGCCTTTGACAGTTTTTGCTAAAGTTAATTGTTTCATTAATTTTTTCCTAAAATTATCTTTTTACCATCATTTAAAACATTGTAAATATTATTTTCTATCCATTTTTTATCTTGCCATTGTTCAGGACGCGTTTCAACTCCTTGAACCAAAACTCCAAAATGCAAATGATCACCTAAGGCTAAACCACTTGTTCCTGTTTTACCTATAATGCTTTGTTTATTAATCATTTCATCTAAATCAACATTTTTAGAAGAACAGTGCCCATAAAGACTATATACTCCAAAACCATGATAAACAATTAAATTTAAACCATAAATTCCATTTTCAGCAGCAAAAACAACCTTGCCTGCGTTATTACTTATGATAGGAGCTTGTGCTACGCTTGCTAGATCAAGCCCCATATGATAAGAATCACTCACAAATTGCCCATTATAAGAATAATACCTATGATCAGCAAAATCCGCTACTTTCATACCATTTTTAAGAGGTAAAAATAAACTCAAATCAAAATTATCAATTTTTTCCTCAGGTACTTTTGAAGCGATTTCATGGATAAGTTCTTCATTGCTATTTCTTAAAATTTCATTGACAAACTTAAATTTTTCATAACGATTGAGATTATTATCTTTTGGAGCGTATTGATTTGCTAAATTCTCAATCTTTCCTTCTAAAAATTTATCCGTTAGATTGATATTTGAAACACGATATTTACGATTAACAAAATAATACCTTATACGTTCTTTTGAAATATTGCCCGCTTTATCCGTAGCGATAACAAATGCGCGAAATTCCTCATCTCTTGCATCCCAAGCAATCAAAGCCGCATAATATCCTTCTTTTACATAAGGTGTGGCTTTAAAGATTTTACCTTTATTTGTTTCTATATACACCTTATCTAAATTAGCATCATCGGCCTTAAAAACAACTGCCCCTGCACCGCCTTGCTCGATTTGGTAAGAATTGCTTATGATATTGATTTTTGGAGCCGTATTATCTACTAATACCGCAATTTGTTTTCTTGCTTCATTACCACTAAAAAAATTCCAAAAACTAGAATCTTTAGCTATCACCTCCAAAACAAAAGATTTTACATTTTCTTTGTAACCAAATTTTGGCAAAGCAACTTGTAAGGTAATATCTTTTAAATTAGAAATCTTTTCATCTGCTATAACCATTGCACTAGTATTGTCGTCTTTATGCAATATAATTTGCACGTTTTTGATAGAACTTTCATCATCTTTAACATGCACTAAAATAGGTTTTTTAAGATCAGTATATACAACATCTGACATTAAAATTTGAGGAGAATTTTTTTCAAAAATACTTAATCTTGAAATAAAAAAAATCAAAATTGCTATTAAAACTAAAATTAAAACAGATAAATAAGTTTTGCCTTTTCTTTTTGCCATAACCTTCCTTAAAAATTTTCAATGTTTTTGTTGTTTTTAGTATAAATTCTATTATATCTTCAGTAAATATCTAGCAAATTTATAAAATTTCTCTTAGAGTATTAGCCTGTTTCATCCATTCTCTTAATTCATCGTTTTTATCTAATTGTATCATTTGTTTACATCTCTCTAATTCTTGTTGAAAAAAATCAATAGAACTTAATAAGTTATCTTTATTTTGTAAAAAAATACTTTCCCACATTTGTGGTGATGATTTGGCAATTCTGCTCATACCTTTAAAAGATCCTCCAGCTAAATGAACAATATTTCTTTTATCCTCTTCTTTCATTACAAAATTAGCCAAAGAAAAACTTATAACATGAGGCAAATGAGAAATAATAGCAGCATGATGATCATGGGCTTTACTATCCATAAAAACAATTTTCATCCCTAAATGAGAAAAAATTTCTACCGCTCTTTTTTGATGCAAGTCATCAGCTATTTCACTATCACAAAGAACACAAACTGCATCTTTATAAAGCTCTTTAAAAGCCGCTTTTGGACCTGAATTTTCAGTTCCTGTCATAGGATGAGCAAAAAGAGTTTGTTTGATTAAATTCTTAGGCAAACTTTCTATAATTTTTCTTTTTGTACTTCCAAGCTCTATAATTGTTACATTAGAAGGCAAATCAACTAACTTTTGCAAAATTTCTATAATAGCATTAACAGGAGTTGCGACAAAAATCATATCACATAAAGCTAAATCTTTAAATTCTATAAGCTCATGAATAAGACCTAATTGCAGGGCATCTTTTTCATTTTCTTTGCTTAAATCCATACCATAAACACAAGAAATAAGCTTATTTTCTTTCAAACAAAGCCCTAAAGATCCACCCATAAGCCCAAGCCCTATAATTGCTATTTTCATACTTTCTACCTTAGTTTTTTTGTTAAATTTTTTTTGCTATTATACAGCTTTTAATAAAGCTTTAGGTAAAAAATCAATGAAAAAACATCTTATTAGTATTTGTGCTTTAGTTGCTATAGCCAATGCAGCAACCATTAAGGATATTAAATTTATCGGATTAAACCACTTATCAAATACAAGTGCCATAAATATTACAGGGCTTAAAATAGGAGAAGAAATAGATCCTGCAAAAATCAACACTGCTATTCTTAATCTTTATAAACAAAATTATTTCGAAAATATTTCAGTTGAAAACAACAATGGAATTTTGGAAATTATAGTTACTGAAAAGCCAACTATAGCAAAGGTTAGTATAACAGGTATAGCTTCAAATGATAGAAAACAAGTTGAAAGTATTTTAGGGATTAAAAGAGGTACGCTACTTGATGAAGGAAGTATAAAAGAAGCTATTGAACGCATTAAAGCTTATTATGAAGCAAAAAGTTATTTTGATACTATTGTAGAATACAAAAAAAAGACTTTAGAAAATACCGATGGATTAGAGCTTGAATTTATAGTAAATCGTGGTGAAAATATCATTATTGATAATGTTCATTTAAGTGGAGCCAAGAAATTTTCATATTCTGATATAGAACCTTCAATTGTCAATAAAGAAAAAGAATTTATGGGTTGGATG
Organism: Campylobacter sp. BCW_4323; assembly: GCF_001763115.1. Classification (NCBI taxonomy): domain Bacteria; kingdom Pseudomonadati; phylum Campylobacterota; class Epsilonproteobacteria; order Campylobacterales; family Campylobacteraceae; genus Campylobacter; species Campylobacter sp. BCW_4323. The sequence goes on from NZ_MJYC01000036.1 coordinate 15,839, forward strand.
TGGGGACGCAATGATGGAAAATTAAAAGTTTTTGAGCTTAGTAATGATAGTTCAAGAATTACTGATGAGTACATGAAAAAAGGATATTTAGATGTTCAAGTATCTCCTCCTTATCTTAAGACCTACACAGATACTTATCAAGCAAATTTGACTTATTTTATCAAAGAAGGAAAGCCTTATAAAATTAAAAGTATAAACATTGAAAATCCTTTATTTGATGATAAACAAAATGCACAAACCGTAAAAGATTTAAGATCAAGCGCTGGCAAAACTATCAATATTGAAGACATTAGAAAAGATGTTAAAACCATAGAAACACAAAGTGCTGATTTAGGTTATGCGTTTGTAGAAGTCTATCCTGATATTCAAAAAAATGATCAAACTCAAGAAGCCACCGTTGTATTTAAAGTAATCCCTCATGATAAAGTTTATATAAGAAATGTTATTATTTCAGGAAATTCACGCACTGTAGATCGCGTCATACGCCGAGAATTATATATAACAGAAGGTAATTTATACAATAGAACAGACTTAAGCGAGTCAAAAAATGCTTTAAAAAGAACTTCTTATTTTGATGATGTAAATATCAAAGAAGAAAAAGTTGATGATACACATATTGATTTGATTGTTGATGTTAAAGAAGCTTCTACAGGAGCTATTTCTGGAGGCATTGGCTATGGATCAAGCGATGGTATTTTACTTAATGCTTCTTTATCAGATACAAATATCTTTGGTTCAGGGATAAAAAGCTCTGTAAGCGTAGATAAAAGCGATGATACCTTATCAGGAAGGATTAGTCTCATAAATCCACGCGTTCTTGATAGTCAATATAGCCTAGGTGGAACACTTTATTCAAATGACTATGAATGGGATAATTATTCAGAAAAAAATTACGGCTTTGATATAACAGTTGGACGCCAATTTGCAAGATACTATAATGTAAGCTTAACTTATAATCTTGAACAAAGCGATATTTATCACTTAAGTCCAACTCTTTTAAGAACAGGATATGAACTTGGCAAAAGTATTAAAAGCTCTATAACTCCAGCAATCACCTTTAACAATACAGATGATTATTATCTGCCACGATCTGGTATCATTGCTTCAACTAGTTTAGAATACGCTGGACTTGGTGGAGATCAAGAATTTATTTCCTCAAGCTCTAAATTTAACTTTTATCAAGGTTTACAAGACTATATAGGATATGATCTTATTTATCGCTATAAAGCAAACTTTTATAAAGTATGGAATGAAGGTTATTTACCGATTAACCAAAGAATTTATTTAGGTGGTATAAGTTCAATACGCGGTTTTGAAAGCAGAACAGTAAGCCCTAAAAACCAATGGGGAGATGAAGTAGGTGGAACCATAGCTTTTACCAATTCCGTAGAACTTAGCTTCCCTTTGATTGATAGAATCAAACTTCGTGGTAGTGTATTTTTTGATTATGGTATGATAGGGCGTAAAAATTTAGACGAAATAAAAAGAATGAGTACAGGTATAGGCATTGAATGGATTACACCAATTGGACCTTTACAACTTGTATTTGCTAAACCTCTTAATGATAAAAAAGGCGATGATACTAACAGTTTTGAATTTAATCTTGGAACACGCTTTTAATGAAAGAATTTTTAGATGCTTGCTTGAATGCAAATTTGCAAATACGCAAGTATCTAAACAATATCCCACAAAACGATCTTAAACTTTGCTCTAAATTAGGCTATGATGAAAATCAAGGCTATGAGCTTGACTTAAAATGTGAACAAATTTTCATAAAATATCTTAGTTGTTTTGGACAAATTTTTTCTGAAGAAAGTGGCTTGATCGGAAAAGCTAACCCAAAACAAATGATTCTTGATCCTTTGGATGGAAGTTCAAATTTTGTTTCTAAAATACCATTTTATGGAACTTCTGTAGCTCTCATGGAAAAAGATCAGACAAAAAGCGCTTTTGTTTGCAATCTTGTTAGTCAAGAAATTTTTGCTTTTAGTAACAATCAAGCTTTTAAATCTAATCTTTCCGATCCAAAATACTCACCTTTAACACCTAATCTATTTCCTAAAATAGGTATAGTTGAAAAAATTTCACTTCATCCAGAACTTCTCGATTTTTTAACAAAAAATCAATTAAAATTTCGCTCTTTGGGTGCAACAGCCTTAAGCCTTGCTTATGCTTCGTATTTTAGTTTTGTATTAATTCTTGGAAAAACACGAATTTTTGATACAGCAGCTGCTTTAGCAATTCATCAAAATTTATATATAGAAAAAAATGAAAATTTCCTTCTCCTAAGCCAAGACAAGAAAATTTTTGATATAATCTTGGAATTTTTAAAAAATAATTAGGTGAATATATGAATTTTGCAGATATTTTTTCAAAGATCAGAAGACAACAACCTAGTATTAAAGAAGCTCCAAATCACTGGGTAAAATGCCAAAGTTGTCATGCTTTGATGTATTATAAAGAAATAGAATCTTGTTTTAATGTTTGTCCTAAATGCAATTATCACATGAGAATTTCAGCTGATGAACGTATTAAACTTTTAAGCGATGAAGGCAGTTTTATTGAGTATGATGCAAATTTAGAAGCTATAGATCCTTTAAAATTTGTTGATAGCAAATCCTATAAAAAACGCCTTAGCGAAGGTGAAAGTAAAACAGGTAGAAAAAGTTCTGTCATCAGCGGAGAATGTGAAATCAACGGTTTAAAAACCCAACTTGTTATATTTGATTTTTCTTTTATGGGTGGATCTTTAGGTTCTGTTGAAGGAGAAAAAATCGTTAGAGCTATACAAAGAGCTATCACAAGCAAAACCCCTCTTGTCATCGTAAGTGCAAGCGGTGGAGCTAGAATGCAAGAAAGCACTTATTCTTTAATGCAAATGAGCAAAACTAGCGCCGCACTTAAACTTCTTAGCAAAGAAAAACTTCCTTATATTAGCATTTTAACTGATCCTACTATGGGTGGGGTAAGTGCTTCTTTTGCTTGGCTTGGAGATTTAATCATCGCTGAACCTGAAGCTTTAGTAGGTTTTGCTGGTGCAAGAGTTATTAAACAAACTATAGGAACAGATTTACCTGAAGGTTTTCAAAAAGCAGAGTTCTTGTTAGAACATGGACTTATAGATGCCATAGTTGAAAGAGGAGAACAAAAACAATATCTTAGCGATGTACTAAAATTTTTTAGTGGAAAATAATTTGCAAGTTAATATCTTTTGTATTCAAAAAAGTGATGAATTTAAAACTTGGAGTGAGAAATACTCTAAACTTATTTCTAAATACGCTACTTTAAAAGAAATAAATGTTTTTAATAAAAAAATAGCCTTAGCTCAAAATTTAAATGCCATAGAAGCAAAAAAAAGCTATGAAGAAGCTTTTATGCCTTATAAAAAAGGCTATTGTATCGCTCTTGATGAAAAAGGGAAAGAACTTACAAGTATAGAATTTGCAAAACTCATCCAAGATAAAAATGAATTAAGTTTTTTTATAGGTGGTGCTTATGGTTTAAGAGAAGAATTTAATCAAAGTTTGGATTTTAGACTATCATTAAGCAAACTTACTTTAGCACATCAATTTGTTAAAACCTTACTTTTAGAACAAATTTATCGTGCATTTTGCATCAACAACAATCACCCTTATCACAAATAGAAAGTTTTAAAATGAAAAAAAATGAAATACAAAATTTCAAAAATATTTTAGAAGAAAGAAAAAAAACCATCTTAGAAAATTTGCAAAGCAATTCAAATGAAATCGAAGCTCTTCACAATAGCGTCCCAAGCGATAGTGTAGATTTTTCTATCATAGAAACAGGCTCTCAAATTGACTTTACTATCAGCACCAATCTCAAAGAAGAACTTATAGAAATCGAAAATTCTTTAGATAAAATCAAAAACGGTACTTATGGAATTTGCGAATCTTGCGATGATGAAATCGACTCTCAAAGACTAAAAGTCAAACCTCACGCAAGATATTGTATCACTTGCCGTCAAATTGCAGAACAAGGAAAAAAACATGAAAATTAAACTCTTTTTACTTGCAAGTTTTATTTATATAGCACTTATTTTTGCCTTTGCTTGGCATCTAGAACTAGGAAGCTATACTCTAAATATCAGCACTTATACCTTTGAGCTACCTATTATGATATGGCTTGTTATTCCTTTATTTGTTTATATGATTTTAGCCGTTTTGCACATAGCATTTTATGGATTTTTGCGTTATTTAAAATTTAAGCATTTTTTTAAAGATGCAGCTAAATTTGAAGCTTATACTCAAGATTTACTCCTTGAAAAAGATCTTAAAACCACTTTTCAAACAAAAGAATTTAGAGCTGTGGCACAGCTTTTTAAAACCCTAAAAACACATGAAAAAATTCCACACTCAAATAAAATCAATGAAATTTTAGATCTTATTGATGGTTTAAATAAAAACGAATTTTTTAACCTTAGTAAATTTAAACTCGAAAATAACAATGTTTTATATTTGCAAAATGAAAAAAATCATCTCAAAAACGATGCAAATTATGCCTATAGCAAACTTAAAAACCTTAATGAAATCAAAGATGAATTTGAAGAAATTGCTTTTAATACTCTTATAGAAAAAGCTAGTTATGAACAAATTAAAAATGTAAAAATCCCTAAAAAGCCTTCTGAAGTTCTCACACTTATCAAGCGTTTTAAAGAAGGAAATTTAGAACTTAGTGCAGCAGAATACGAAGTTTTACTTTCACACAATATACTAAGCGAAAAAGACTATCTTAACGCAGCAAAACTAAGTACTAAACTTTTAAATCCTGATGCTATTTTAGGAATTTTTAACAAAATTAAAAATGAAAAAAGCGAAGCTTTAAGAGCACATTTATATCTTTTAGCTGAATTTGGACTTTTAGATGAGTTAAGAGAGCAAATTCACAATGATGATAAGAAATTTAATGATTTTAAGGCCTTTTTAGCCTTGCGTGAAAAAAATATCAAAATCAATCTAAACCAACTCATACAATGATAGATTTTAGCAAAAAACCTTTATTTTTAGCTCCTATGGCAGGTTTTTCAGATCTGCCTTTTCGTAATGTAGTAAAAAAATTTGGTGCTGATATTACCATAAGCGAAATGATAAGTTCTAATGCTTTAGTTTATGAAAGTTCTAAAACTCTACATATGCTAGAAAGAGCTGAATTAGAAAATCCTTATATAGTCCAAATTGCAGGTGGAGATAAAGAAGTGCTAAAAAAAGCAGTGCAAATGCTAAATGAAATGGATTTTGTAGATGGGATTGATTTTAATTGCGGTTGCCCTGTAAATAAAGTTGTTAAACAATGTGCTGGCAGTGCTTTGCTAGAAAATTTAGAGCTTTTTAAAAATCTTGTAGGAGTAATTAAAGAAAACAATAAAAAAAACCTTACAAGTGTAAAATTTCGACTAGGATTTAATGAAAAATATCCTGAAAAAATGGCTAAAATTTGTGAAAGCATGGGTGTGGATTTTGTAAGTATTCATGGACGCACAAGAAAACAGCTTTATAGCGGAAAAGCCGATTATGAATCCATTGCCAATGCTAAAGCGAGCGTGAAAATTCCTGTGATTGCAAATGGCGATATTAACGCACAAAACGCTAAAGAAGTTTATAAAATCACAAAATGTGATGGACTCATGATAGGGCGTGCAAGCGTAGGAAATCCTTGGATATTTTATGAAATCAAAAGCGGTAAAAGTGTAGATGAAAAACTCAAAAAAGAAATCATACTCACTCATTTTGATGAAATGATAAAACACTACAAAGATCAAGGTGTAAGTATATTTCGCAAGCATTTACACGAGTATTCTAAAGGGCATAAAGACGCTTCAGCCTTTAGAGATGAAGTCAATCGTATCAATGATGCTAAGATAATGCAAGAAAAAATCGAAAATTTTTTCTAAACCCTAGTTTGTCCTATAAGATTATTGAGTCTATCCATTATAGAATCAGCGTAGGAGTTAATGGTGCTAGGTTTTGCTTTCCAGCCATTGGCAATGGCTTGTTTAATTTCAGCATCTAAAGCCCAATTACCCATAGCAGATTCTTTAGGAATGTTATTTTCATACATATATAAATCACCTTCTGCTATGCCACGCTCTGCCCAGTATCTAAAAAAGCTTTTAAAGTCACTTTTACCTGTCATAATACTATCTAAGTGTATGGCTGGACCACTAAAACTCTCTTTAGCCATAGCCCTATTATAAGCTTCTATTGTGGGATTAAGTGTGGTTTTTGGACTCTCAATAGGTTGACCACCTTGAGATTTTAAAAAACTCATAAACAAAGCTTCTTTAGAATAGCTTCCATCTTCATTTTGTGGATAAACTGACATATCAGGATTAAATTGCCAATCTTCACCTTTAGAAACATTTTTGATTTCTTCTAAGGATAGACCTAAAGTCTCAGATGATAATCCCTTGATCATACATCCTGAATCAAACCAAATTTCATTAGCTTCTTTTGCTTGTTCAGGGGTTTGATAAACATTTGAAATTAAAGAATTTGAGAAATCTCTTAAGTGGGTGATATTCATTCTATTGCTTGGATCATTAAAGTTCATTGATTGCGTTCCACTTACACCATAACCACTAGGCATAGAATTTATATCTGCTTCACTAAAACTTGTTTTATCATTTGGAAAACTTTGACCTAAAGCATTGGAAAAAAGATTATAATATTGTTTTATGGTTTCAGCCATATCGATATTAGTATAATACTCACTTACACCAAAATATTGTTTCATATCTGCAATATAAGGTTCATTTTCAGCAGCTTTTTTAATCTCATCCAAAGTAGATTTATGTATCTTAAAATCTTCAGGTAATCCTGCGGCTTTGTTAAAATCACTTCCCATATAACCATTAGCATCTACTCCATAACCATAAGCTAAAGATACAATATTGCTTGTATCTGCTTGTTTATATTTTAGAGTATAAATAGAGTTTTTAAATTCACTTGATATATCATAATTAGGAGAACTTGTTTTAGTAGTATTATTAATACTAAGGTTAGTATTACTACTATTTGATATATTAGTAGAATTTGAATTATTGCTTAATGCATTGTTATTGCTTAATATTTCACTTCTTGCTAGAGTTTGTGAATTTTTACTTTCTATATCACTTAACTTGCTGGCATTTTGTTTTAAAAAAGCATTAGCAAAACTTATTTTAGAATTTTCTTTACTTTCTTTATTAGCTTTTGCTTGTGAAAGTATAGAATTATAGTTTGAGTTATCATTGATGCTAAAGATACTCATATTAATTCCTTAATTTAGATTTTTTTGCCTTCAACCTAAATATATTAAAATAACATAAGCAAGATCTGTTCCGTTTTGGGGTGGAGTTATCCCAAAGTCCTTACAATCAAACTTTTAGGCAAATTGAAATACTCTATAAGTTCTTTCTCTTTTTCTCTCATTTCTCCATTATCATTTTCATGATCAAAACCTAACAAATGAAGCATAGCGTGGATAAAAAGCAAGCTTATTTCTTCTTCATAGCTATGCCCTAACTCTTTAGCCTTTTCTTTTGCCAAATCCACATTAATCACAACAGAACCCAAAGGCAAACTTTCATCGATATTTTCAAGCGGAAAAGAAAGTACATCAGTGGTTTTATCTTGTTTTCTTTGCTCTAAGTTAATTTCTTGCATTTCTTTACTATCCACAAAGACAAGCTCCACATCTTTAGGGCTTAAAAAACTTGCTATAGATTCTAAAAAATCACATTTTTCATCACTTAATATCATAAACCTTCCTTAACCAAATGGTATAAATTTTCTATTTCTTCATCATCAAAAATCGCACAATTTTTACTGCTATAAAATTGTTTTAGTTTTTTCTCTTCAAACTCAAATCCTAAAGCACATTGAGAATGCGAAGGTAAAAAAGCCCTTAGCAGTGTAATGGAAATTTGAATTTTCTCATCACAGGCAAAACAAAAAAAATCTTTATGCAATCTTCCTTCAAATTCCAAAATTTTTAAATAAGCATCAATAATAACACGCTTTGGATTTTGTTTTTCAAACCTTTTCACACACTCATCAAGTAAATCAAAATAAAAACTATCAAGCTCTTCCACATCTTTTAAGTGTCTATATAAAAGACGGATAAATTCTTGCCAAATAAGCATTTTATCCCTTTGTATAATCCATAAAAATCCCAAATGCAATACATCTTTAAGTCTTGGTAAAAAACTAGGATTTTCTTCTAAAGCAAAGTCGATTTTATAGCCGCTTAAAATACTAGAATGTCTAAGTCCATAAAAACGATAAGCCTTAATAAGCATTTTAGGACTTAAAATATAAACGATCAAATCCTCATCTTTAACTTTTTGAGTATGAAGTATAAAGCCTTGCATTAAACAATTTCAATACCATAAGCCCTAAGTATATCAAAAGCGGATTTTTCTAAATTTTCATCAAAACTTGCACTTAAATTTTGGTGTAAAATTATCCTTGCATTAGGCTTAGCACCAAAAGCTAAAATGATATTACAAAACACACAAATATGAGAAACAAGCCCTGCAAAATGAAGTTCTTCATAATCGCTTTTTTGTATGAAATTAGCTAGTTCTAAGCTACCAAAAGTATTTTTATAAAAAATTTTATGAGCTTTTTGTAAAAAAAGTTCAAATTCCTTTGGCATTTGCCAACCCAAACTCTCTTTAATACAATGTTTTATAGGTAAATTTAAACCTTCTTTACTTTGTAGATAATGCTCATCATGCGTATCATAGGTTAAAAGTAAATGCGTGTTATTAAAATCGATTTGATTTAAGGCTTTAAGAATATTTTCTTTGATTTTTAAAGCCTTATCAAAACCTAAACTTCCATCAATAAAATCATTTTGATAATCCACTAAAACAAAAGCTTTTTTCATGCTTTTATGCCTTTTGAAGCCAAAAACTCTCCGTGTGTAAATTGGCAAAAGCGGTTTTTAAACTTGTAAAAAGCTTAGGATGATCTTTTTCTAAATTTGCTAAAAGCTGTTTAGCTTCTTCTCTAGCGTGGGGGAATTTTACATTTTTTTCGCTGAGTTTCATACCAGGACAAAATTCATTTCCTATCACGCTAAGTTCATTTTGTATAGCATTATCCCTAAGCTGTCTTTCTCGCACAAAAATCAAAGGGCGTATCACAATTACACCGCGTTTGCTTTGATAAATAGGCGCTAAGGTTCTTAAAGCTCCATTATGAATAAAATTCATAAAAAAGCTTTCTGCTGCATCATCTAAATGATGGGCTATAGCAAGCTTGTTAAAACCTTTTTCAAGAGCGTAAGTATATAAAGCTCCACGACGCATTCTCGAAAAATAACTACAAAAACTTGAATTTTCTCTTATGGTATCACCTGAAACTTCATAAATATTTGAATCAAGCACGCTATGTTTAATGCCGTATTCTTCACAATGTGCATGAAGATGAGAATAATCCTCGCCCATGCCATAACTCAAAGTTACCGCTTCAAGTTCAAATTTAAAAGGAGCATGAGCTTGCATACGATTTAAAAGATGGGCTAAAGCCAAAGAATCTTTCCCGCCACTAAGCCCTAAAAGAACCCTATCTCCATCTTTAATAAGTCCAAATTTAGCATTAGCTTGTGCAACTTGGCGTATAAGTTTTTTGCTAAGATTTATCATAATTTCTCGCACATTTTAAGCACAAAATTGGCTGAAATTTTAGCTGAATTGATCACAAATTCATCAAAATCAAATTCAGCCTTTTCCCCTGCTTTATCACTCATAGCTCTTAAGATAAAACAAGGCACCTTTAAGGCATCACAAACCAAAGCCACACTTGCGCCTTCCATTTCACAAGCATCAGCATTGAAAATTTCTCTGATTTTTGCTTTTTTTGCTTCATCGCAAATAAACTCATCACCCGTTGCAATAATACCTGCACGAAGTTTGATATTTAATTCCTTAGCAACTTCTAAAGCAAGATTGTTTAATTTCTCATCGGTTTTGATAAAAATTTCATTACCTGGAACAAAACCCAAAGGATGCCCAAAAGCGGTAATATCAAGATCGTATTGAGCTAATTTTGTTGCATAAAGCAAATCACCAATTTCAAGATCTGGATTAAAAGCACCTGCAACACCCGTAAAAAGCAACACTTGTGCGCCAAATTTTTCTATCATCACACTAGCACTAAGAGTAGAATTTACCTTGCCGATTTTAGAATACGCTAAAACAAGTTCATGATTTTTATACTTTGCAAAATAATAAGTATTATTAGCGTGTTCTATTTTTGTATAATCTTTAAGTGTTTCAAGCAAAGGAGTGATTTCTTCACTCATGGCTCCTAAAATTGCTATTTTCATCATATAACCTTTAAAAATTCATCAATATCATTCATATTTGTTAAAGCATAAGTTTCTTTTGAAGTGATTTTTTTATTCAAACCCTTAAGCACGCTTGCACCAAATTCTATGAAATAATCTACTTCATTTTCACATGCCTTAATGCTTTGTTTATAAAGCACAGGTGAGATAAGTTGTGCTTTTAAAAGTTCAAGGGCTTCTTCTTTACATGTATAAATTTTAGCATTTGCATTAGAAAGCACGGCTTTAAAATTTGGTTTTAATACCTTTTCAAGCTCCACACAAAGCTTAGCTGAAGCATTTTCCAAAAGAGGACAATGACTTGCCACGCTCATATTTAAAAGCATAGCTCTTTTAGCTCCTGCTTCTTTAAATACACTTTCATAACTTGCTAAATCAGGTTTTAAACCTGCTACAACGATTTGTCCATCGCAGTTATAATTTGCAGCGAAAATTTGCTTGTTTTCTTTTTGTGCTTTTTGACAAAGCTCTTCAACCTTTTCATCATCAAGCCCTAAAACAACCATCATACCTGCTTCAACTTTTGCACAATCTTCTTGCATAAAAAGTCCTCTTTTATTGACCAAAGAAAGAGCCTCTAAAAAATCAAAAGCACTATTAACAGCTAAGGCTGAAAATTCTCCCAAAGAATGCCCTAAAGCAAATTTCGAACTTAAATCAGGTTTTTTTTCAAGTAAAACACTATAAGCCATTAAGGAATTTAAAACGATGGCGGGTTGAGTAAATTCACTTTGATTGAGTTTTTCGTTTTCTTCAAAAAGCAAATGTTTAAAATCAATCTTACAAAAATCACTTGCGTTTTGAAGGAGTTCTTTGGCTTTTATAGAGTTTTCATAAAAATCTTTTCCCATGCCAAGACTTTGTGAGCCTTGACCTGGAAATATAAACGCAGTCTTCATTAATGACAACCGCAACCACCGCCGCCACAGCAACCGCCGCCACCGTGTCCGTGTCCGTGATGATGATCGTGCCCATGTCCGCTTCCACAACCACAACTATGACTTCCTGCGATAATACCTGTAAGAATTTCATCTTCACTTGCAGCTCTAGCATCTACGATATTTAAAGAAAAAAGCAAATCACGACCTGCATAAGGGTGATTATAATCAATTGTCACATCATTTTCACCAATTTCTTTTACAGTTACACGAACGGTTTCGCCATTTTCACCTTCGCCAAAAAGTTCCATACCTACTTTTAAATCAATACCTGCAAATTGCTCTTTTGGTAAAGTTTGAACCGCATTTTCATCGTATTCGCCTAAACCTTTTTCTTTTTTAATTACCACATCAGCATTGCTAGGGCAATCAAGCTTCATCACTTCTTCTTCTAAGCTTTCTAAAATCTGACCTTTGCCTAAAATAAAAGAAATAGGTTGAGAATATAAATTTGATTCTAAAACTTCATTTGTATTTGCATCTTTTAACTCATAAAACATTGAAACTACACTATTTTTTTCTATAGCCATTTTATCTCCTTAATTTATTTTCTATTAGGCGAAGCTTTTGCTTCGGGTGAATTTGGATAATTAGTTTTTAAAGCTTTATAAAAACCATTTGCTGTTTTTGTATCACCTGTTTTATCCAATGAAATGGCAGTATGATATAAAAGTTTTGGGAAATAATCTCCTTTTGTACTCAAAGAAGAACTTTTTTTATAATAAACAATAGCATTGTTATAATTTTTTTGTTTATACTCGATCTCCCCTAACCAAAAATTTGCTCTTGCAGGTTTATACTGCTTTGTTATGAGAAAATTTAATTTTGCTTTGGAATCTTCAAAAGCATTTTTATCAACATCTTTTATCGCTAATTCTAAAATTTCATTATTTTTTTTCTTTTTCCAAGATTCATCAATTTGTTTTGCTTTATCATCTTGGGTATTTTGAGTATTATTGTTTTCAATGGTACTATTTGAATCTGTAGTTGAAACAACAACACTAGGTGTAATAGTTTTAACGCTTAAATTTGCATCATTTAATTCGTTTTTAGAAACATAATTTGCATTAATAGCATCTACTAAAGAACTAAGTTCGGCTAAAACTTTTTTTACTTGCTTATTATTAGCTTCTTGAATTTTTCTACTTTCTTCAACATAAGCCTTTAATTTTTGAATTTCACTAGTAAAATTATTTTCAATATTTTGATTATTCTCTTCAACTTGACTTAATCTAGAATTTGATTTAGCATATTGAGAATTTATACCTTCTAAAGTGCTTTGTAAACCCTCGATTCTTTCGTTAATTTCATTAATTCTAGCATTTGTTTGTATATTTTCATTATTTAAATTATCTAACTTTTCTTTAAATAATTTTTCATTTGAAGTTAAACCATAAGAAGAATTGCTTGTTATATCTCCTGCACCAAAAGCTGAGCTTTCTGCATAAAGTAAAGTAGCTCCAAGAAGAGCTACTGTGAATATTTTTTTCATTAATTATCTTGATAATTTAAATTCAGCACGTCTGTTTTGCGCATCGCAAGCTTTAGTTTTTTCAGTGCACACAGGATTTGTTTCTCCATAGCTCTTAACAGCAATTCTATCAGCATTTACACCTTTAGCGATTAAAGCTTCTTTTACAGCTTTTGCTCTTTTTAAACCTAGAGCTTGGTTATATTCATCAGTTCCCCACTCATCGCAGTTTCCTTCAACAGTAATACTTACACCGCTTACTTCAGTGTTAAAGATATTAGCATTCGTGCTTACAACATTTTGCATATCAGGACGAATGTTGAATTTATCAAAATCAAAATATACTTTATTTAAAGTATCATTAAGTTGAGAAATTTTTGAATCAATATCCCAACCATCACTTCCACCTGAACCACGATTTGAATCAACACTACTATCACCGCTTACGCTAGTGCTTTTTGTGCTACAACCACTAATAACAACTGCAAGAGCTGCAATTGAAGTAAAAAGAATTTTTTTCATTTATGACCTTTCAAAGTTAATAAATTCTTACTATTATATCTAATTTTTAATTAATTTTAACCTAAAATTGAAATTTTTACCAATCAATTGATTGAATTTTTCCAACCCTAAGAGGAAAATAAAAAGTCTTATTTGCATTTACACGAATAACACCTAAAGCACTTTGCGCACCTAAATATTTAATAAATACTATACTTCCACCGTCACTAGAAAATCTTGGAAATAAATTTTTTCCATTTGCTGTAAGTTGACGAATATAATCACTATTAATTGACATCAAATAAATATTAAAAACACCTGCTTGATTTGGTTCACGACTTGAATAAACCAAAAAATCTTTATAAGTCGAAACAGCCGAATTGTTTCTACCATGAAAAACAACTTGTTCAGCACTATTGCTATTTAAATCTTGCATAAAAATATTAGGATATCCTAAACGATCGCTTACAAATACCACTTTACTATCATCTGAGCCAATAAAATTTCCATTAACATCAATACCAGAATAATTAGTTAATTGTGTTAGATTTTTGGTATTTAAGTCATATAAATAAACATCAGGCTGATCTTTTGGAGCCATGGTAACAAGTAGTTTACTTCCATCTACACTCACATCACTTGCTACAACCATACCGCCGCTTGATAAAATTTTACTAGCTTTATTGGTATTTAAATCATAACGGTATAAAGTTGGCTTATCATGATCATAAGCTGTATAATAAAATAGAGTTTGTTCTTTATTTCCCCATTTTGGAAATAAATTAAGCCCACCATCAACAATAACTTTTTGATAAGTTAAAGTATAATCAGCCATAATAATTTGACTTTTCTTAGAGCTAGAATTTCTCGCGATCAAAATTTTATGATCCATCCAATCAACAGGTGCAAGTCCTAACGCATTTACAGAAGCTTTGACGCTTTTATGTGCCAAAAATGGATATTGCTCTAAACCATTTAAAGTATAAGTTTGCTCTGACTTATCAGAACCGCCAGCTTTTATTTTTACATTTAAACTCAAAGTGTTACCATTTTTATTTAAAGCGTATTCAAAAGTATAATTACTTGTCTCAGTTGCATTAGCAACAACTTCAAAGTTTGAACTTACTTTCAAATCGTTCACAATGATATTATAAAAGCTTTTCTTTAAATTCTCATCACTTAAATTTGAATTGTCTTTAACAATAATCTTTGGTAAAACTACACCAGAATTAACAACATCAATCACTGGATCTTCTGCCCAAAGACTTCCTAAAAAGACTAAAAAAATTGCTACAATTTTTTTCATTTTTTTCTCCTAATCATTTTTAACTTTTGCTTCATCTCTTAAATTCATGGTAATGCTTATATTTTTATTTTGCGGAGGATAAGTAATAAATTTACCTTTTTGACTTTCTAAAAATTCAGCCACTTTAGCATCATATAAAGGATTCCCACTTTTTTCAACTGAAGTATAGCCAAATTTTCCATTTTCATCAATAAAAATTTTTACCTTAACAGAAATTTTTTCACTATTTGGATAATACTGAGTCCATCTTTGAGTGATAATACGCACAACTTTCCCTAAAAATTCATCATAAATTCCAATCTTTTGCGCCTTTGTGCTTTCGCCTTGCGTTGAACTTTCTTCTTGAAGTAAACTATCATTAAGTTGCTTTACAAGTTCGGAAGCTTGAGGTTTTGGGGCACTAGAAGCTCCTGATTTAGCACTTGATTGAATTTTTGTAGTCTTTTCTTCTTGTATTTCTTTGATATTTCCAAAAAGCTCATTAAAATTACTTGCCTTTTGGTCAATATCTTCAGTTTTAACTGTTTTATTTGTAGTCTGAGCAAAAAGCTTTTCTATATCAATTTGCTCTGTTGGTTTTTGTATTTCTTTAGGAGTGTTGCTTTGAGTAATAACTTGTTTTGATGGTTCAGCAAGTTCAATATCTACAAAACTATCTCTTATATCAGTATATTGTATAGCAGGTTCAACCTCGCTTACAAGTCTAAAAAAAACAAGAATTACTATACTAATATATATTACTAAAGCAAGTAAAAACGAATTTAAATTACTCAAACCATAATTTTTCATGATTATTCAGTCTGTAAAGCAACTTTATTAAATCCTAAATTTTTTACACTTCTTAAGACTGAAATAACATCGTCATATTTTAAGCTTTTATCAGCGCGTATAAAAACCGGATCTTCGGTATTAAATTGTGCTTTTCTTTGAGCAAGATTGTCAGCAAAACTTATAAAATCGTATTTTTCTTGATTTAAAAAAATTTCTTTTTTTGCATTAATACTAATAATTAAACTCTTAACAGTTGGAGCGCTAGTATTTTTCTGACTACCTTGTGGAAGATTAATTTTTTCTTCATAAGTAATACTTGGAGCTGTTACCATTAAAATCGCAAGCAATACAAGCATAATATCTACTAAAGGCGTGATATTAAGTTCAGGTTTTTCATCATCAAATGGCATTTTTAACCTTATTTACTCGAACTTATAACTTTAATCTCGCTATCAATAATGCTTAAAAGTTCGAAAGCTTTTCTTTTAATGATAAGATGAAATGTATAAGCAGGAATTGCCACTAAAATACCACAACCTGTAGCAACTAAAGCCTCGCTGATTTTAGGAGCTATGATACTTAAAGAATTTTGAGTTCCAAGCCCACCAAAAGTTTCAAGTATAGAAATAACTGTCCCAAAAAGACCTATAAAAGGTGAAGTTGAAGCAATAATACTAAGCCAAGTAAGTCCAGCAGAAGCGCGACGACTTGCTAAATTTTTATAGATTTCTAAATGATTTGAAGTTGTATCATTGCATTTTCTTAAAATCGAATCAGTACGACTTAAATCCTTCTCACCCAAGAGCAAAGTTTCTAAACTTTCTTTTTCCTTATTTCTCCATGTAGCCAAATAAGTCAATCTAGCAAACAAAATACTAAACGCTAAAATAAAATATAAAGAAAGCCATAATAAAACTATATAAGTAATAATACTTGAACTATTGAAAAAATGAAATATAGCTTCAAAATTCATTAATGCATCCTTGCATTATCAAGTTTTGAAAAAGTTGCTGCTAAAGCTGCATTATCAGAACTCATAGATTTGATCAAATCTTTTGCTTGAGCAAGATTTTTTTCAATCTCACTTTCATCACTTCCGCAAACCCAAACCGCACCCTTTGCTAGCACGCAAATCTTATCTTCATCTACCTTTGCATGCCCAGCATCAATAGCAATTAATTCATGATTTAAATCAGCTTTTTCAATATCAATTACTCCAGATTTTAAAGAAGAAACCAAAGCAGCATGTCCTTTAAGCACACCAAATTCTCCTTCACTACCCGGTAAAGTAACAGATTTTACTTCTCCTTGATAGATTACACCCAAAGGCGTAACTATCTCGAAATTAATCAAATCGTTCATAAATTAACCTTTTAATTTATCCGCTTTTGCAATAGCTTCATCTATATTTCCAACCATATAGAAAGCATTTTCTGGTAAATGATCATATTTACCTTCTAAAATTCCCTTAAATCCTGCTATTGTATCTTCAAGGCTTATATATTTTCCTGGGCTACCTGTGAAAACTTCTGCAACGAAAAATGGTTGTGATAAGAATTTTTCAATCTTTCTTGCTCTTTCAACTACAAGTTTATCCTCTTCGCTAAGCTCATCCATACCTAAAATGGCGATGATATCTTGTAAATCTTTGTATTTTTGAAGCACTGATTGAACACCACGAGCAACTTTATAATGTTCTTCTCCAATGATATTTGGGTCAAGCATTCTTGAAGTTGAGTCAAGTGGGTCAACTGCAGGATAAATACCCTTTTCAGCAATAGCTCTATTTAAAACCGTTGTAGCATCTAAGTGAGCAAAAACAGTTGCTGGAGCTGGGTCGGTTAAGTCATCAGCTGGAACGTAAACAGCTTGAACTGAAGTGATTGAGCCTTTTTTAGTTGAAGTAATTCTTTCTTGGAATTTACCCATTTCACTTGCTAAGGTTGGTTGATAACCCACAGCTGATGGAATTCTTCCTAAAAGTGCTGACATTTCAGAACCTGATTGTGAAAATCTAAAGATATTATCAATAAACATAAGCACATCAAGACCCATTTCATCTCTAAAATACTCAGCCATTGTTAAACCTGTTAAAGCAATACGATTTCTTGCCCCTGGTGGTTCATTCATTTGTCCATAACATAGAGCAACTTTGTCTAAAACATTACTTTCTTTCATTTCATTATAAAGGTCATTTCCTTCACGAGTTCTCTCACCCACACCTGCAAATACAGAATAGCCACTATGCTTAAATGCAACATTGTGAATAAGCTCCATAATAATAACAGTCTTACCAACACCTGCACCGCCAAAAAGACCTACTTTACCACCTTTTGCATAAGGAGCAAGTAAATCCACAACTTTAATCCCTGTTTCAAAAATCTCACTTTTTGTGCTTTGATCTTCAAAAGCTGGTGGATCTCTATGAATTGCCCATTTTTTATCAAAAGAAATTTCTTCACCTTCATCGATCAAATCTCCAGTAACATTGAAAATTCTTCCTAAAACTTTCTCACCAACAGGAACACTAATAGGAGCACCTAAAGCCTCAGCTTTTAAGCCCCTTACCAAACCATCTGTCATATCCATAGCAATAGTTCTAACTCTATTATCTCCTAAATGAGCTGCTACTTCTAAAACAAGTTTATGTTTTTTTCCTTCGCTTTCAAAATTTACAACAATTGCTTCATTAATTTGAGGTAAATAGTCGTTAAAATCTACATCAACAACCGGACCTAATACCTGTGAAATAAATCCTTGCATTATTTATCTTCTCCTTAAAATTTACTATTTCATTGATTCAACACCACTGATAATTTCTATAAGCTCAGTAGTAATAGATTCTTGTCTTGCTTTGTTATAAGCTAAATTTAGTTGTTTCACTCTTGCCTTTGCGTTATTAGTTGCATTATCCATAGCTTGCATTCTTGCGCTATGCTCTGCTGCCAAAGAATCGATTAACGCATAATACATATTATACTCAAAATACGTTTTCATTAAATCTTCTAAAAGCTCAGTTCCTTCCGGTTCAAGCTCTAAAAGAGAATTATGAGTCTGTTCAATACTCTTTGGTTCAACTGGAATAAGATGATTGATTTTAAGTTCTTGGGTAATCATATTTTTATAACCATTATGAACTAAAATCACTTCATCTGTATTTCCATTTAAAAAATCATCTACAGCAGCATGAATTACTTCACATGCTTTCTCATAATCAGGACTAGAACTAAGATGGAAATATTTCTCTAACAATTCTATTTTTTGAAAATTAAAATATTCAATCCCAGTTTTACCTATAGCTCTAAGACGAATATTAATATTTTTTGCTTCATATTCTTTTAGCATTTCACTTACTGTTTTTAAAGTCTTAATATTAAAACCACCACATAAACCTTTATCTGCAGTGATAAATATTAAATCTACGGTTTTAATTTGTTCTTTTTTATGGAACAAAGATAAACGCACATCATCTTCATTGTGAACAATTTTATTGATCTGAAATGAAATTTCACTCAAAATTTCATCGATTTTTTGTGCATAAATTTTTGATCTTTTAGCTGCTTCTTCTGCTTTTTTTAACTTAGCAGTAGAAACTAGCTTCATAGCATTTGTAGTCTTTTGAGTGTTATGAACACTTTTAATTTTTCTTTTAATTTCTTTTAAATTAGACATAAAAGACCTTATAAATGATTTGCTTTAAACTCATTAATTGCTTTAGCTAGTTTTTCTTCCAAGTCAGAATCTAAAGCTTTTTTAGAGCGAATTTGCTCAAAAATATCTGGATGTTTTGCCTCAATAAAAGGATAAATTCCATCTTCAAATTCTTTAATTCTAGAAACAGCAATATCATCTAAGAAACCTTTGGTTCCTGCAAAAATTAAAACTACTTGTTTTTCAACGCTAAGCGGAGAATAAGGTGGTTGTTTTAAGAGTTCAACCATTCTTTGTCCACGTTCAAGTTGTTTTCTACTTGCCTCATCTAAATCACTAGCAAATTGTGCAAAAGCTTGGAGCTCTCTATATTGAGCAAGGTCAAGTCTTAATGTACCTGAAACTTGTTTTGTAGCTTTAATTTGAGCAGCCCCACCTACACGAGATACCGATAAACCAACGTTGATTGCAGGACGAATTCCTGAGTTAAATAAATCAGTTTCTAAGAAAATTTGTCCATCTGTAATTGAAATAACATTAGTTGGAATATAAGCAGAAACATCTCCTGCTTGTGTTTCAATTATCGGCAATGCCGTCAAAGAACCAGCACCTAATTCATCATTTAGCTTGCTTGCTCTTTCAAGCAATCTTGAATGAAGATAAAAAACATCGCCTGGATAAGCTTCACGACCTGGGGGACGACGCAAAATCAAAGACATTTCGCGATAAGCTACAGCGTGCTTACTCAAATCATCATAAACAATTAAAGCATGTTTTGCATTGTCTCTAAAAAATTCGCCCATGGTTACACCAGTATATGGAGCTAAGTACTGTAAAGCTGCAGGATCTGAAGCACCAGCATTTACAACAATAGTATATCCCATAGCACCATGTTCTTCTAGTCTTTTAACCACTTGTGCTACTGTACTTTGCTTTTGACCAATTGCAACATATATACAGATAACCCCTTGACCTCTTTGAGATATAATAGTATCAACAGCAACAGTAGTTTTACCTGTTTGTCTATCACCTATGATAAGCTCTCTTTGACCACGACCAATTGGCACAAGCGCATCAATAGCTTTAATTCCTGTATGCAAAGGCTCATGAACACTTTTTCTCGCCATAATACCTTTTGCTTTTTCTTCAACAAAACGATATTCATTAGCATTGATTACACCTTTAGCATCAATTGGTTCACCTAAAGCATTTACAACACGACCGATCAAAGCCTCACCTACTGGAACTTTAAGTAATTTCTTAAGTCTTTTTACAGAAGCACCTTCTTTTAAACCTTCTCCTTTTCCAAGTATAACAATACCTACACTCGACTCTTCAAGGTTTAAGGCCATTCCTTTATCACCATTTTCAAATTCTACCATTTCTCCAGCCATAATATTCTTAAGTCCATATACCTTAGCAACACCATCAGCTACAGAAATAATCTTTCCTGTTTCTTCAATTTCAAGATTTAAATCAAAATTTTCAATTCTTTCTTTGATTATTGAACTGATCTCATCAGCTTTAAATTTCATTTACTTTTTCTCCTTAGATAATTTTCAATATATATTCATTTAGCTTATTTTGAAGAGCTTTCATAGAAAAAGAAAGTTCATAACCTAATTCTTTCAATTCTATTTTAATGCTATCATCTTGACTGATTTTATTATTTAATTTAATATTTGCATTAAATTTTTTATTAAGTTTTACTTCAAGATCTTTAAGATTTTCTTGATTTAATTTTTCTTTAGAATATACAATACCAACAAAAATATTTTCTTTAAAAGCTTTTTGTCTTTCAAGTTCTTTAACTATTTGAGGAATGCATTCTAATCTTGAATTTTCAATCAAAAGTCTTAAAAAATTTTGAAAACTAGAATTTTTAATATCAAAAAAAGAATCAAGAAATTCCATTTTTCTTTCTTTTTTAATCTCATTAGATTCTATAATATTTTTAAATTTTGGCAAAACAAAAGCAGAATTTAAAATACACAAATTCTGATAAAAATCATTTATATCAGCTCTTGAAGCTATCGCTTTTGCATATCTTCTTGCAATTATATTTTCCATATTTAAGATACCTTCTTCATCATAAGTTCTATTATTTCACTCTGTTTTAATGTCATATTTGGATCAGAAAAAATTTCATTTAAAGTATTTGATACTAATTCTTTTTCCATTTTTCTAAATTCATAATCTTTCTGTTCCTCGAAATGTTTTTGAAGCAAATCCAACTCATCTTGAGTTTCTTTCTTAATATTTTGAACTAAGATTTCAGCTTCTTTTCTTGCTGTAACTAAAGCAGCAGCAGCATTTGCTTTAGCTTCTTCAAGTTTTTTCATCGTATCTAATTTCTTAGCTTTACTTTCTAAAAGTTTTTTTTGAATTTCATCAAGCTTAGAAGAAATTTTTACAATACGGTTTTTGTAAAAATTTTTAAATGGAGTTGCAACAAAATAATACAATATAGCCACAAAAATTAGAAAATTAATAGTCCTTGGAATAATATCATATTCTCCACTAACATTTGATGCACCAAAAGCATACAAAGGTAGCAAAAATATAATAAAGAATAACTTACTCATTTCTCTCCTCTTAAATTCTCTTTATGTTATTTTGCAAAGCTTGCTTAAGCTCAGGTAAATGTATGTTTAAATGTTCTTGTAATTCTTGTTTTTGAATAGCTAAATCTGCATAAAAGCTGGCCATTTTTCTTTCTAATTCTTCTTTCTTGCTTCTAAGAATTTGCTCCGCTTCTTCTTTAGCAGTAGCTATAGCACCTTGTTTAATTTTTTGAATTTCTTCTCTAGTGTTAATATGAATAGCTTCTAATTCATTATTCACACCTAAAACTTCTTGAGAATTTTCTTTTACTTTGTTCTCGTCATTTTCTATAGAATCATTTCTTTCATCCATAAATTTTAAAAGTGGCTTATACAGCATACTATTTAAAATAACTATCATAGCTAAAAAAATAGCCATAGTAGCAAGCATTATGGAAGGATGCATATCTTCAAACATAATTCTCCTTGGTTAGAATTTTTGAAGGACTATTCTACCATAAAAAAGCTAAGATTTTGGTTAAAACTTTTCAAGCATTTTGATTAATTTTTTAATTTTATCAATATTTTCTAAATGAATTACAAAATCATTATTTTTATTTTTGCAGTCAAATCCAAAGCGATTTAGTATGTGTTTTAATTTCTTTATTTCATCTTCAAATTCTTGATTAGGTAAGCTTTCATTATTTTTTATTTTTTTAACTATTTTTTCGGTATCTCTAACATTAAGTTTTTGACCTATTATACTATCAACCAACATTTTTTCATCTTTTTGATCTAAACCAACCAAAACTTTAGCATGACCCTGAGAAATTTTTCCAGAAGCAATCAACTCTTGAGTTCTAATATCTAAATTCAGAAGTCTTAAAGTATTTGTTATTTGAGTACGAGACTTATGAATAAGTTCTGCTAAATTCTCTTGTGTAATTTTATGAACTTGCATTAAATCCTTATAAGAATTAGCAAGCTCAATAGGGTTTAAATTCTCTCTTTGTATATTTTCAATAAGAGCCAATTCTCTAAGCTTATTCTCATCAATATCAGCAATAAAAGCTAGAATTTCTTTTTTTCCTAATGCTTTCACTGCTCTTAAGCGACGTTCTCCAGCAATTAAAATAAATTTACTATTTTTTTTAAATACAATAATAGGCTGAATAAGTCCAAATTCTTTGATAGAATTAGCAAGCTCATCTAAAGCTTCTTGATCAAATTTCTTTCTTGGCTGAAATGGATTGGGTGAAATTTGATCAATTTCTATCATAGTGCTTTGATTTTTATCAAAACCCAATTCTTTACTATAAACAGTATCCATATCACTGATTAAACTGCTTAAACCCCTATCTTTATTTAACCCCATTATAATTATCCTAATATAGAATACGCCAAATTTTGATAAGCAACAGAACCTGGCGATTTAATATCATAAAGAATTATAGGCTTTCCAAAACTTGGACTTTCTGCAAGTTTTACATTGCGAGGGATCACAATAAAGTCATCTTCGTTTCCATTAATAGTAAAAAGTTGTTTTTTAAAATTTTGTTTCAAATCATCTACAACATCTTTAGAAAGATTATTTTGAGAGCTATACATTGTCGGTAAAAATCCACGAACCCTGAGTTTAGAATTAATAGTTTTTTTGATAATTTTAATTGTATTTAAAACCATAGCTACACCCTCAAGCGCATAAAATTCACACTGTATAGGGATAATTACACTATCGCTTGCTGCAAAAGCATTTATAGTAATACTTCCAAGAGCAGGCGGAGAATCAATAATAATAAAATCATACTCATCAATCACTTCTTGAATTTGATTTTTAAGCAGCATTTTTTTCTCATTATTTTCACCTTTAGCAAGCTCTTGTTCTATACCTACAAGACCTATATTTGAAGGAGCTAAATGAAGTTGTGGCAATTCTGTTTTTAAAATAATATCTGAAAGCTTTTTTCTTCCTATAAAAACATGGTAAATATTATACTCATAATTATTACGATTAAAACCAAGTCCTGTAGTCGCATTAGCTTGCGGATCAACATCAATCAAAAGTACTTTTTTCTCAGCCACAGCTAAAGAAGCGGCTAAATTTACTGCTGTTGTAGTCTTTCCTACTCCACCTTTTTGGTTTGCTATTGTAATAATTTCGCTCATCTTAAACTATACACCCTTTTATCACCTAGTAAAATTGAACCATCTTCATACAAAAAAGAATTTTCAAGTGAAAAAACTTTACCTTCATGATGGACGCTAAATTTTCTTGATTTTTCGAATTCTAACATATACTTGCTAAAAATATTCTTCCATAAAAATTTTTTTTCTACTTTTTGCAAAAACTCACTCACTAAATCTTTAAGCGAAATTTCTATATCGCATAAAACTGTATTTTGAGGTGAAAATTTCAGATTTAAACCCATACCGCCTATGATAAAATTTGAAATTTTAGCACTTATAACCCCTCCAGCTTTTTTATCATCTAAATATAGATCGTTAGGCCATTTAAGCCAAATTTTAGAACCTTTTTCTTGTAAAACTTCTTTAAGTAAATAAGCAAAATAAATGCTCACAGAGGCCAAAGGTAAATCTTTTGGTAAATCTTCTTCTTTAATACAAAAAGAAAGATGTAAATTTCCTTTAGAGCTTTGCCAAGAATTTTCCCTGCTTCCAACTCCATTTGTTTGTTCTAAAGCATAAATAGCAAAATTTCCATCAATCTTTCCATTGCGTATTTGCTTGCATAAAAAAAGATGAGTTGAGTCTATACTTTCAACACAAACTATCTTCACTTTTAAGCCTTTTTCCATTTAAATAAGTCCTACCATCAAGAGCTTTTTTTCCACTTTCTTGAAGTTTTTTAATACGCAAAACTCCTTGTTTGCAAGCAAGCAAAAAACTTTCTTTTTCTAATTCTAAAATTTCACCCATCTTAGCATTTTGTTTTAATTCATCCACAAGTTCAAGTTCTAAGAATTTAAGTCCATTTTCCAAGAAAACTCCAGGCCAAGGGGTAAAAGCTAGATATTTTTGATAAAGTTCTCTTGCATTTTGCAAATTTATAAGCCCGTCTTCTTTTTTGATTTTTCTACAAAGCGTTGCTAGACTTTCCTCTTGTTTTTTAGGGGTGATTTTATCGAAATTTAAAAGAGTAGAGAGGATGAGCTTAGCAGCCAAATTTGCTAAAAGTTCAAAAACTTCACTTGAATTTTTATCTTTTATATCACATTCTAAGCTTTCAAGTATAGCACCTGTATCAAGCCCTTCTTCCATGAGCATGGTGCAAACTCCACTTTTTTCATCTTTGTTTAAAATCGCACTTTGGATCGGACTAGCACCACGGTATTTTGGAAGTAAAGAAGCGTGCAAATTCACACAAGGCGCTAAATCCAAAATGGCTTTAGGTAAAATTTTTCCATAGGCAGCAACCACGATAAAATCAGGATTTAAATCCTTAATCTCTCTTATAATATTTTCATCTTTTAAAGAACTTGGAGTAAAAATAGGAATACTAGGATAATTTTGACTTAAAAAAGCCTTAGTATCACTTGGAGTTAAAATTTGCTTTCTACCTACAGCTTTATCAGGCTGGGTAAAAAGTGCTACGAGTTTAAAATTTTCATTTTCTACTAGTGCTTTTAAAATACAAGTTGCGTAAGATGGAGTACCCATAAAAATAATTTTTTTCATTTTTTCGCTTTGTGTGAAATTAAAAAGTGTTAATTATAGCTTATTTGATTTTAAAAGAGAATTTAATAAATTAATCACTCAAACAAAGTTCCACCTATTTGTTTATCTTCTAATAAAAATGTCTTTGCCGCACTTAAATCAAATCCACTTGCTAAAAACATTTTTTTATTGTGTTCAAGTAAAAATTTAGCTGCTTTAAGTTTGGTTACTATACCGCCTGTTCCGTGTTCACTGCCTGTTTTTATGGTTGCTTGTAGCCATTCTTCTTTAATATGAGTGATTTTTTCTAAACGCTTTGCATCACTAAATTCACTAGGATTTTTATCATAAAATCCATCAATATCGCTTAAAATCACAAGCAAATCCGCATCAAAAAAATGCGTAGCATAAGCACTTAAGCTATCATTATCACCGAAGACAATTTCTTCTATAGCTGTAGCGTCATTTTCATTGATAATAGGCAAAATTCCTAAATTTATCATCATATCGATAGCATTTTTTGCGTGTTTGGTAGCTTTTCTAGAGTCAAAATCCTTACCTGTAAGTAAAATTTGTCCACCTAGTTTATTAAATTTGGCCAAAAGCTCGTTATAAACACTGATTAAAAAAGGTTGTCCAATAGCGGCTAAAACTTGTTTATTAATGAGGTTTTTTCTATCGATATCTAGTTTGGTGTGTCCTGCTGAAATAGCCGCTGAAGTTACTAAAATCACTTCATATTTTTCCATGAGTTTAGCTAAAAATGCGACTAAATTTTTAAGACGCTCAAAACTTAAAGTGTTTTCTTCGCTAATCACATGAGAACCCACTTTAACAACTATTCTTTTCATGCTTATTCCTTGAAAAATTTTTATAATTTTAGCCAAAATTTCATATAAACTAGTTATTGTTTGAAAAAATAGGGAGTGTTTGAAATTTTTAATATAAAACACTCCTAGATTGTTAAAATTTTTATTTATTATTTCTTAAAGTTTTAATTTCTTCTAAAAGCATGAATTTAAGTTCTTTAAGTCCTGTTTTTTCAAGGCTTGAGACTTTGATTAAAAAGCTTTGCGGATTATTTATTTCTTTGAGATAATTTTCTAACTCATTAATGTTTAAAGCAATTTGCTCGGCAAATTCTTCTCCTAAATTAACACTATCACTTTTTGAAATCATGATGCCAAATTTACGCCCAAAAAGTTCATTGGAAAATTTTTCAAGTTCTTTTCTTAGTACTATAAATTGTTCTTTTAAAGGCATTTCTCTCATAGGATCAAGCACGAAAAGTAAAAAGCTCGTTCTTTCTATGTGCTTTAAAAAAGCAAGTCCTAAGCCTTTACCCCCACTTGCTCCTTCGATAATCCCTGGAATATCAGCCATAACAAAGGAATTATACTCATCTACATCTACGAGTCCAAGTTTTGGAGTAAGGGTGGTAAATTCATAATTTGCAATTTCAGGTTTTGCATTTGAAACAACGCTTATAAGAGTAGATTTTCCCACATTTGGAAAGCCCACAAGCCCTACATCGGCAATAAGTTTAAGTTCAAGTCTAACTAAGCGACTTTCTCCTTTTATACCAGGTTGTGCGTAATCGGGGCGTTGATTAGTGGCGTGTTTAAAATGAGTGTTGCCAAGTCCGCCTTTTCCACCTTTTAAAAAAAGCTCTTTTTGTCCTTCTTTGGTAAGATCGAGTAAAATTTCATTAGTTTGTGCATCGATAACTTGCGTTCCTTCGGGCACTATAAGTTCTAAATTTTCACCCTTTTTGCCATTTTTATTGCGTCCCATTCCACCAGCACCATTTTGTGCGCGTAATTCTCTTTTGCCTTTGAAATTTACAAGAGTGTGGGTATTATTATCACATACGAAAATAATATCGCCACCATTTCCACCATCTCCTCCATCAGGGCCACCAAGTGGAACATGTTTTTCACGGCGAAAACTTACAGCACCTTTACCACCATCGCCTGAAGCTAAAGTAATTTTAACACTATCAATAAACATTTAAATTGCCTTTGACTTTAAATTTATAAAGCTAAATTTGAGTAAATAAAAGAAGTTAAATTCATAAATTTAAAGTTTTCAAGACGCTAAAAAGCGTCCTAAAAACTTATGCAGGATATACAGAAACTTTTTTTCTATCTTTATCTTTTCTTTCGAATTTTACAAAACCATCAATCAAAGCAAAGATAGTATGATCTTTTCCCATACCTACATTGTTACCTGCATGAGTTGCAGTTCCTCTTTGGCGGATGATGATATTTCCAGCTCTAACAAACTCGCCACCAAATTTTTTAACACCTAAACGACGACCTATAGAATCGCGGTTATTTTGAGTTGAACCTTGACCTTTCTTGTGTGCCATTCTTTACTCCTTAAGCTTTGATATCTTTTACTACAACGCGAGTAAATTGTCTTCTAAAACCGCGTTTGAGTTTAGAATCTTTTCTGCGTCTTTTTTTGTAAATCACAACTTTTTTATCTTTTCCGTGATTGATCACTTCCAAAACAACTTTTGCACCTGCTACGAAAGGCGCACCTACCTTTAATTCTTTATCATTGATAGCAAGAACTTCGCTTACTTCAATACTTGCTTTGCTTTCAGCTTCAAAGTGATCTAGTTTTAGCTCATCGCCAACACTTACTTTGTATTGCTTTCCACTGTGTTTGATAATAGCATACATTGCTTTTCCTTATAAATTGGTAGTACCATAAAGCACCGCAATAACGGATTTAAAAGCTTTAGTGGTTTAATAAAATTTTGATTTTACAAAATTTTTCTTTAATTTTTGATGAATTTAAGAAAGGATTTAGAGTTTGAGAAAAATCAAACTCTAAAAATTTAAAAGCCTAGATTTACTCCGCCACCTTCTTGGGTTTCATAATTTGCATCACGACCTATAGTATAACCATTTCCACTATTGCTACCAATTAAAGGTCTACAAATATCGCCTACTTTTACACTACCTTCTGTGATTTTTGCATAAGAAAGTTTAGGGCTTGTGCGAGTGATTTCAATACTTCCTGTTTTGCTTTCTACTCTTCCTGTATTTTCTTTTGTATAAGCATCTTTTATAACCTTCCCAAGAGCAAAACATTCATAAATATCACCTTGATTTAAGCTTTGAGAAAATACTACTTCATTGTTTTCAACGCTTGCAACTTTCAAAGGATAAATTGCATTTAAAATATCTCCTGCAATACGATTTGCAATTTGTTTGAGTGCGGTTTCATTGGCACTAAGACTATTGTCTTTAAGATTGACTTTCATACTTAAAGTATTAGAAAATTTAATTTGTCTTGTAGCAAATAAAAGCACACGATAATCTACGATAACTTCAATTTCAGTTTTGCTTTTTCCTGTTAAATTGCTTGTTTTTTGTTTACCTTCAAGTCCTGAAATAGAAAACAATAAAATATAATCTGTTGCTAACACATTTTTAAGTTTATAAACTTCATCGCTAGCTGCGTCGCCACTTTTGATTAAAGCTTTTTCCATTTCATAATAGCCACTAGAATCACGGTCTAAAACATTAAATTTACGACTTTGCAATAAATCGGAAATGATTTTTTGTTGCAAAGCTGAGCCTATACCTCTTTTTGCAGCATCTGGAGTAGAATCAAAAACAGTAATACTTCTTCTATTATCTGCACTTAAACCTGGAGCTTGATACTTTTTTGTTGTTGTGGTTTTAAAAATCGTTACATTGGCTGTATATTTACCATTTGCATCTTGTTCAACACTATTGATTTCATAAGTATCAGCTCTACCTTTGGTGGCTTTTGAAATTTGCTCGCTGTAATTATCTTGTATATTTGAACCTGAATTATCAGTTGAAACGCTAGTGTTAGATTTCTTAAGAGAATTGATGCTTACTCCACTCATTTTTCCTATAGCTTCTATAATGGCATTGTTTATCGCATCTTCTCTAGTTAAGCCTGTGCCTTCGCCTGTGCTTGATTTTGTTGAAGTTGTAGTCACAACTTTAGCATTAAGACTTAGGCTTAAAAATAAGCCTAAAAAAAGAATTTTAATTATTTTCATCTTTTACCTTTAAAAATCATCCATGCTATTTACAACATTAGAGCTTCTTTGTATGCTAGAAGATTTTTTAGCTTCATTTTTTGTTGTATTTGACTTTGAATTTAAAGCCTCATTTGTGTTAGCTAAATTTTCATAAGAATAAAATCTCACAGCTCCTACATGTTCAATACCATTTTCACTTGTATAGCTCCATTTTTTAAGAGTGCGAATACCACGAATTTTACCGCTTGCACTTGCTTTTATTTTACTACTTACTTTGTCAATAATATTTGTTATGTTTTGAGTTTGTTCTTGAGTGGAACTATCATTAACATTAATACTTTGTTTGATAATTTCCTCGTAAGTATCACCAGTTGTTCTTTCATCTTTAAGACTTAAATTTGTATTAATAAACTCTATAATAGCAGCATCAGCCATAGTAAGTGCTGTTTCTTTGGCTCTATCTTCTAAAATATTTGTTTTTTTAGCATTGCTAGAATCTGCTACATAACCCCAGTTTCCATAACTTAAAATAATAGGCGCACCATTTTCATCATAAACTAAGCGAATTCCATATTCATTTAAAAAACCTTTTGTATCTTTTGGCAGATACTCACTTATTGCCTTGCCTTTACCCTTAATAGCACTCTGTCTTGCTAGTGCCATATCTTTTGCTAATTGGCGAGTTTTATTGGAAATAACAGCAATAACACCTACATCATACTCACCTCTTCTTTGTGTAACTATAGTTTGCACAGGAACAAGTCCACTCATAGAACCTATGGCATTTGTCATAGTTTTATTAAGAAATTCTTGCTTTAATAAAGTCTTTTTTCTGTCTTCGCTTAAAGAATTTGTATCTATACCTAAATCTTTTAATGCCTTATCAAGCTGAGCACCAGCTAATTGTGTAAGTTTATTTAAAATTTGATCAATCTTATCACCTTTTGGCAATTCATCAAATTCCTTAGCATTAGTAGAATTGTCTGCTTCATAATTTTGAATCCTGCTTGTAGCAATTCTTCCAAAAGCATCTCTTATAAATTCGCTTTGCAAATTTAACATTGCTTTTTGATAAGCATTTTGTAAAGCTTGTGCAAATTGTGGATCAGTATCATTTACAGCAACAGTACTTTTTCCCGTATAAAAAGTTTTTCCATCTTTGGTTATACCATATTCTATACCGAAATTATCCGCAAATTCTTCAAAAAAATCTTCAATTGATTTTGGGGTAATATCCTTAGTACTTGCGTCAGACATTTCATTTTGAGTATTTATATCTTGTTGTGTAATTTCTACAGGCTGGGAACCTTGTGCATAAAGTAAACTTGCCATAACCAAAAAGCCGATAAATAATATTTTTTTCATTTTGTATCCTTTTAAAAATCATAAAAAAAGCCCAAGCTAAACACTTGAGCTAAAAATTTTATTCATAAATTAATTTTTATTTTACCAAGTAACTGATTTACTAGAACCGGTTTTATCAATAGTTTGTTCATCTTCCCAATAAACTAAACCTGATGTTAAATCAGTAAGTCTTAGTAAGAAAAAGTATTCTACTTGAGTTTTACCATTGCTAAGTTTTACATTATCTTGTCTAATTTTACCCGCAAGAGAAAAATCAGGCGATACCAATGTACCTTTTTTTGCTATGGTTTTTTGATTAAACTCATCATTATCTCTTAACTCTCTTACATCTTCACTCATGCTATCAAGCGCTCCGCCTGCAGCAACTGCCGAAGTTAGAACAAATTTACCTGATTTTCTTAATGCAGAAGTGATTTTTGCGGTGAGTTTTTCAGTATCGATTCTTTGCGGGGTATCATTTACAACCCTACCAATAGCAATAACCTTTCTTGTACCTGGTTTAATATTTGCAAAAGCAGGATCGCTTAACATACTATTTATCATAGTTTCAGCTGCACTTTCAAAATCTTGTCTATCAAGACCCAAGGTTAAAGCATCGCCTTTTTTTACCTGACTTGCCTTTCCATCTGTATAAGCTGTTTGCGCACAACCACTAAAAAGCAAAGCTCCAATAAGAGCTGTTCCTAAAATTTTTGTTTTTTTCATGATTTATCCTTCCTAAAATGAGATTAATTTTTTGCTTTAATTTCTAATCTAAAATCCTTCGCTCTTATATCAGATGCAAGTTTACGAAGAATCACCTCTTGTCCTGCTGGAATTCTAAGGGCTTGATAGTCCTCATTTAAAACATCTCTTAGCACAAAACCATCTTTATCTAACCAATCCACTTTATAAATTACATTTTTAGCAAAAGTACTGCGTAAAATCACTTCAAATTCTAAATAACCATTGCTATTTATACGTTTTTGAAATTGTTTTACTAAACTTTTTGGTAAATTTGAACCTAAAATTACAGCATTTTGATTTGAATTTATTTGATAACTTGGCACACAAGCACTAAGTAAAAACATTAAAATAAATAAAATAATTTTTTTCATCTTTTAGCCTTATTTTTCCATGATAGCAACACTTGCAGGTAAATACGGAGCAAAAGAACGCACTATCACAAGAGCATTTTTATTTTTATCCAATGATTTTTGAAACAAAATATTGCCTTGTGGATCTTTGATTTCTAAATTTCCGTCGTTTTCTATTGTTGCTATGGCAATACTTTTTGGCAAACCTCTCCAAGAACGCACATCAGCTTTGTTGGTTGCAGCAGTTGCTACTGCTGTTGCAAGACTTAGCCATCCACCTGTAGAGTCATTATTTGCAACAGCTACATTTAAAGTGGTTTTAACTATAGTTTGAGCTAAGGCTTTAGCAATCATTGCAGGCATATTTATTTTAAATTCAGTAGCGACAATATTGTCTAAATCTACAAAATCATTTGTATTTTGACCATTTATATTTAAATTTGCAAAAGAAGCTTCCCTTTTTTTCAAGGTTTGTAAAGCAATATTTGTGCTAATAATTTTTTTATCCACTATAAAAGGTAAGGTTAAAGCAAATTCATCCTTAACTACACCGAATCCATTTTCATAAACTACAAAAACATATTTTTTAGCTTTTTTGACTTTTATTTTTGTGGCATATTCTTTAAAAATTTTAGCCTCTTTTTTGATAGTTTTGTTTTTTGGATAAATAATAGCTACTTCTCTAAATAAATCTGTAGCTTTTCTATAATCTTTATCCATAAAGAAAAATATTGAAGCAAGATAAGTCGCATAAGGATTTATGAAATTTTTTGTTGTATCAAACTCTTTAAATAAGTTATCGTATTGTGCTTCTATAACTTTTGAGTTTTCATTCATATTTTTATCATAATTTTTATCTTCTTTTGCCTTATCTAAATCAGCACGATTTTTCTCAATTTCTTTAGCAAAATATTCTTTTGCCTTATCTTGACGCATTAAAGCACGATTAAACTCAACTCTTGCATTTTCATAATCATCTTCTTCCATATAGTTTAGAGCTTTATATATATTAACCATAATTCTTTCATATAAAGAACCATCATAATCAACTATAGTATCATTAAGCAAGGTTGTACCAACAAATTTAGTTGCTTTAGAGCCTACATTTTCTAAATCCACATCATATTTATAAGATTCTTCCGCAGCATCAAAAAATATATTACTTTTGTTAAAATCACCACAATTTCTAGCAATCAAACCTGCATTTAATCCTGTATAAATGACATCATCATTTTTTTTAATTTTTTCTAAATTTTGATTGAAAAAATCATCACCACAATATTTTTGTGTTAAAGCATTTTCAAATGTTGTATTTTGTTTAACCTGATTAACACAAGCTGTTAAAAAAAGGCAAACAATACCTGAAAAAATCAACCCAACTTTTATCTTCATTAAATTCCTTTCTTAAAGAAAATTAAAAATGAATATTATAGCGTAGTATATACTTAAAAACTAATGAAAAAATTTTAACCCTAGGAGAGAAAAACCTAGGGTTTGATTTAAATAAGCATAGGAGCTAATACAAAGCCTAATGCTACAGCAATTGCAATAGCTAAAACTCCTGGTATAAAGAAAGAGTGATTAAATATAAATTTACCAATTCTAGTCGTTCCTGTATCATCCATTTGCACAGCACCAAGCAAGGTTGGATAAGTTGGAAGCACAAAAAGTGCCGAAACTGCTGCAAAACAAGCTACAAGCATATAAGAATCATGCGGATTTGCTGCTGAAATTCCTAAAGCGGTGATAATTACAGGTACAATGGCCTTTGCGGTTGCTGCTTGAGAATATAAAAGCATACTTGCAAAGAAAAATGCAACTGCTAACATAGCAGGGGTTTGTTTAACCCAGTCGCCTGCTACTTCTTTAATAGAAGCTTCGTGTCCTGCAACAAAAGTATTTCCAAGCCATGCTACACCAAAAACACAAACACAAGCAGTCATACCACTTTTAAATACACTGGTATCAAGAATTTTACCTGGTTCAACTTTACAAAGCCAAGTGATCAAAGTTGCTGCAGTAAGTAAAAAGCTCATAATAGCTGCATCTCTTGGAACCACAACAGGATCGATCCATTTAATATTGCTCGAAATTGCGGTTGCATAAAGTACAACTGCCAAAACAGTGATCAAGAAAATTCCTACTGAAAGTTTAGCACCTGGTTTATCTTCACCATGTAAAATAGCTCCTGCATCTTTAACAAGTCCTGCTTTTAAGCGTTCTTGATAAACGCTATCTTTGCTTAAATCCATAGGAGTGATTAAACTCACTATAAAAGCTGTAAGCATACAAGCTATAAAAGTTGTACTGATCCAAATTCCAATTAAAGTTGGATAATTCCATCCAAGTGGCTCTAAAACGCCGCTCATATAAACCACAGCTGCACTCACAGGAGAAGCAGTGATTCCAATTTGTGAAGAAACAACCATTAATGAAAGTGGAGCACTAGGTTTTATGTTTTGAGATTTTGCAACATCAACTACAACAGGCATTAAAGAAAATACTGCATTTCCTGTTCCTGCTAAGATTGTAAGCAACCATCCACAAGCTGGAGCTAAATAATTTATAAATTTAGGGCTTGATCTTAAAATTTTTTCTGTCACCCTTACCATATAATCAAGTCCACCTGCTTGTTGCATAGCAGAAATTGCTGCAATAGCTGCAGCAATAATTAAAATAACATCCCAAGGAATATTACCAGGTTTCATACCTAAAACAAGTCCTAGTATAACTACACCTAATCCTCCAGCATAACCTATAGCAATACCGCCTAGGCGAATACCGATAAAAATTGCCCCAAGAAGGACGATTACTTGCAAAATTATCATTATATCCATATTAAATCCTAAAATGCTATTTTTTAGCTTCCATGTGAGGATTTAGCATATTTGATGGTGTTAAAATTTCATCAATTTGTTCTTTACTTAAAAGCCCTCTTTCAAGCGCAATATCAGCCACTCTTTTTCCAGTGTTCATTGCCTCTTTAGCTATAGAAGCTGAATTTTCATAACCAATATAAGGATTTAAAGCTGTTACTATACCTACTGAATTATAGACAAAGTCTGAACAAATTTTTTCATTTGCAGTAATACCATCTATACATTTATCAGCTAAAGTATACATTGCTTTTTCTAGCATTACAATAGAATTAAATAAGCTATATGCTGCAACTGGTTCAAAAACATTAAGTTGTAATTGTCCACCCTCGCAAGCAAAAGTTACAGTTACATCTGCTCCAATAACAAAATAACAAACTTGATTAACTACTTCAGGAATAACAGGATTTACCTTACCTGGCATGATAGAACTACCTGGTTGCATTTTTGGAAGATTAATCTCATTAAGACCACATTTTGGACCACTACTTAAAAGTCTTAAGTCATTACATACTTTAGAAAGTTTTGTTGCAACACGTTTTAAAACACCTGAAATTTGTACATAAGCTCCCGTATCTTGAGTCGCCTCGATCAAATCCTCAGCCACAGTATATTCAAAACCTGTCACTTCTCTTATTTTTCTTTCTACAACCTTCGGATAATCAGGATGAGAATTAATTCCCGTTCCAATAGCAGTTCCGCCCAAATTGATCTCTAAAATCAATTTTCTAGCTTCTAATACTCTTTGTATATCTTCACCTATCATTACGGCAAAAGTTTTAAATTCACGACCTAAAGTCATAGGTACAGCATCTTGCAGTTGGGTTCTACCCATTTTAAGAACATCTTTAAATTCTTCAGCTTTTCTCTCATAAGCTTTTTTTAGATGTTCCATAGCTTTTGCCAAATCACTTAAATAATCATGCAAAGCAAGGTGTAAAGCTGTAGGATAAGCATCGTTAGTACTTTGGCTTAAATTAACATGATCATTTGGATGAAGATATTGGTATTCACCTTTTTTATGACCCATAAGTTCAAGTCCTATGTTTGCTATAACTTCATTAGCATTCATATTTGTACTTGTTCCAGCACCTCCTTGGATCATATCTACTACAAATTGATCATAATACCCGCCTTCTAAAATTTTATCACACGCTTTAATAATCGCATCTTGGATATTTTTATCCAAAAGACCTAATTCATGATTTGCCATAGCTGCAGCTTTTTTTACTCTAGCCAAAGCTCTAACAAAGCGAGGAAAATCTTTTAATCTATCATGAGAAATATCAAAATTTTCAACAGCTCTAAAAGTTTGCACTCCATAATAAACCTCATCAGAGATTTCCAATTCCCCAATAAAATCATGTTCTTTTCTTGTTCCCATTTTGAACCTTTCATAAAAAGTATTTTAATTTAAAATCAAAAATTTTTGATTTAAATCATAAAATAATGATATTGCATTTTTAGTTAATAATTGGTTAATAATTAAAATACTTTCAAAATATAATAAATTAAGTATTTTTATATCCTAAATTATGTCTTTATATTTAATTTTTATTAATATAAAAAATTTTATTTACTTCAAAAAAAATTAATATATTTTTGCAAGCTTTTTTTGCTAGAATAAAATTTTTAATAATTTAAATAATTAGGGATAACATGGAAGAAATTACAATAAACATAGATAAGATTAAAATAAATGATGACTGGAAAGAATTTTTAAGAGACGAATTTCAAAAAAAATATTTTCTAGAAATCAAAAAACAATACCTAAATGCGATTGATCAAAATATAATTATTTATCCGCCTGCAAATTTAATCTTTAATGCTTTTAATTTATGTCCCTTAAAAGAAATTAAAATTATTATCCTAGGACAAGATCCCTATCATCAACCAAACCAAGCAATGGGGCTTAGTTTTTCGGTTCCAAAAAATGTAAAAATCCCACCAAGTCTTAATAATATTTTTAAAGAAGTGCAAAATGATTTAAACATCACTCCAGTAAAAAGCGGAGATTTAAGCTCTTGGGCAAAACAAGGAGTTTTGCTCTTAAATTCTATTCTTAGCGTTGAAGCAAGTAAAGCAGCTAGTCATAGTTCGTGGGGTTGGCAAGAATTTAGTGATGCTATAATACATAAATTAAGCAATGAAAAATCAGGGCTTGTTTTTATGCTTTGGGGAAATTACGCAAAAAGCAAGGAGGTTTTGATTGATAATACTAAGCATTTGATTTTAAAAGCGGCCCACCCAAGCCCTTTAGCTAGAACAGGATTTTTAGGTTGTAAGCATTTTTCAAAAGCTAATGAATTTTTAAAAAAAGTTGGTAAAATTCCTGTAGATTGGAAAATAGTTTAAAAAATTATTTTAAATTTTAATAAAAATATTAAAATATATTTATTTGTTTAAAAATAAATCGTATTTCTATGAAATATATTGTAATAAAACAACTCAAAAATTAATTCTTAAGGAGAAAAATGAAAACCATTGGTATTATAGGCGGAATGAGTTTTGAAAGCACTATTACTTATTATAAAACAATAAATCAAGCTATAAATGATAAATTAAAATCTTTAAATTCTGCAAAAATTTTACTTTACAGTGTTAATTTTGAAGAAATAGAAAATTTACAAAGCCAAGATAAATGGCAAGAAGCTGCACAAATTTTGACTCAATGTGCTAAAAAATTAGAACTTGCAGGGGCTAATTTTATAATAATTGCAACTATTACTATGCATAAGGTTTTTGATGAAATTCAACAAAACATAAATATCCCTATTTTGCATATTGCAAAAAGCTCTGCTAAGGCTTTAAAACAAGAAAACATACAAAAAATTGGTTTATTGGGTACTAAATACACAATGACTCAGGATTTTTATAAAAAAATACTGATTGAAGAAAATATTAGCGTTATTACTCCTAGTGATGAAGATATAAAAATCGTTAATGATATTATTTTTAATGAGCTTTGCAAAGGTAAAATCAAGCAAGATTCTAAAGAAAAATATTTAAATATTATAAAAAAACTACAAGAAAAAGGGGCAAAGGGAGTGCTTTTAGCTTGCACTGAAATTGGTTTATTAATATCCAAAAATGATACAAATATTAAAATTTTTGACACAAGCCTTATTCACGCCCTTGATGCTGCTAATGAAGCTTTAAAAGATTTATGATTAAAAGATGCCCAAAAATGGGCAAATTGCAATATTTTGAAAAGATTTATACTTATATCGGTTTAAATCTTATCTTGCTTTATAGTTTGCTATCTTTTTCTAATTGATTGATATTTAGCATTATAAATTTATAGCTTAGATAAATTACTAAAGGCCAAGCCAATAAAAACAAAGCATGTAACATTTTTTCTCCTTAATATGCGTGATCATCGTTTGCGATTTCTTCACGTGTAATTTTTACTTTATCCATTGCATTCCAAACATAGATAATATAAGCTAAAACAAAGGGTACAAGTAAAGACACATAAGCCATGACGCTTAGAGTATAATAGCTTGAACTTGCATTTTTTAAAGTTAAAGAACTTTGCAAATCACTTAAAGATGGGTAAAAAGCACTTTGACCTAAACCAATGCTTGATAATAAAGCAAAAACTGTTAAAACCGTTCCAAGTCCTAGGGTAAAAATAGCTTTAGAGCAACCTTTTGCTCCTTGAATCATACCTAAAAGCACTAAAATCACACCGATAGCAAGCAAGATAGCAAAAATCATTTGATTTAAGAAATTATATAAATACAAATTCGCACTCATGCTTACAGTTCCATTGGCATCTACGCTAAAACCATCTTTTAAAAAAATCCACGCTAAAAAACCTAAGAAAAAAGGTAAAAACAAAATGCTATTGATCATAAGTTTTTTCATAGCTCTTATTTTGATATTCTCATCATTGATATTGTTCATAAAATACGCTGCGCCTAAAAGCCTTGCTAAAAATACCAAAGCTAAGCCTAAGAGATAATTAAAAGGATTGAGTAAAAGTTCTAAGCCGTGCAAAGGGTTTTGCCAAGAAACAAAATTATGCTCATTTAAGATAAATTCAGAACCGCTAAAAAAGCTACTTACTGCAACTCCGATTAAAAATACCCCTAAATATCCATTGATTTTAAGAAAAATTTCATAGGTTTTAGAGCCATAAACATTATTTTCTTTTTTACGATACTCATAAGCCACAGCTTGTAAAATAAAACAAAATAAAATACAAAGCCAAGCCCAATAAGCTCCGCCAAAACTGGTACTATAAAAAAGTGGAAAAGCTGCAAAAGCTGCTCCGCCAAAAAGTACGAGAGTTGTAAAACCAAGCTCCCATTTACGCCCTAAAGAATTGACTAGCATGGTTTTTTCAAGCTCATCCTTGCTAAGCTCATCGATTAAAGTCTGTCCACCTTGGACAAAAAACATAAAAACTAAAAGTCCACCGAGCAAACTTAAAATCAACCACCAATAAATTTGCAAACCTTCAAGTTCTAAACCAAAAAACATTATTTTTCTCCTTTGCCCATAAGTGGAGTATGTCCTGCATGTGCGTCAAAACCTTTTTTAATCTGAGTAAGTATTATTTTAACTTCTGCAATCAATAAGGCTGTAAAAAGTACTGCAAAAATCCAAAATGAAATTTGAACATTGACTTTTCCAAGTTGTGTTGCTGCGATATGTACGGGAAGTAAGTCTTGAATTGCCCAAGGTTGTCTGCCTACTTCAGCAACAATCCAGCCTGCTTCAGCGGCGATATAACCCAATGGAATGGATAACAAACACACCCAAAGTACTTTTCTAAATTTCTCAATATCATTTGCCATAGTAAGATAAAGTGTAACAATGAAAAGTAAAAAGAAAAAACTTCCTAAAGCAACCATAATATGAAAGCTATAAAAAGTTAAAGCCACAGGCGGAATAGTATCACTTGGTTTTTCTAAATATCCATAACCAAAATCTTTAAAATGAGTTTCTAAAATAGATTTGTGATTTGCCATAGCTATTGTATCATTGTTTTCTTTAGCAAGTTTATAGTCTTTTAGAGCTTGTATAGCGATTTTTCCTCTATCGATACGATTTTGCATAGGTTCTATACCTTTGCTTTCATTTCCATAGATTAAATCTTCAATTCCTGGAACAAAAGAATTTGGATCACGGTTTCCTAATATAGAAAGAGCGTAAGGTATAGTAATGTCAAATAAAAACACACTTTCGTTATTGTCTATGGTTTTTTTAGGGTTTAAAATTCCAAAAGGCACAAGTCCTGCACGATGTTCACCTTGATAAACCCCTTCCATAGCTGCAAGTTTCATAGGTTGAGTTTGAGTTACACGGTAAGCACTTTCATCTCCGCTGAAAAACAAAAAGATTGAACAAACCAAACCAAAACTAGCTCCTACAACTAAGCTTTTTTTAGCCTCGATAATATGGCGTCCCTTTAACATAAACCAAGCTGAAATTCCTATTACAAATAAAGCTGAAATCACATAACCGCTGCCTATGGTATGTAAAAATTTTGAAATAGCCACAGGAGAAAGTGCTACTTCAAAAAAGCTTTGCATTTCATTTCTTGCTGTATCAGGGTTAAAGCTCATTCCTACAGGATATTGCATCCAACCATTTGCCACTAAAATCCAAAAAGCAGAAAGATTGCTTCCTATAGCCACACACCAAGTTGAAAGTAAGTGAAAACCCTTACTTACTTTATCCCAGCCAAAAAACATAACTGCAAAAAAAGTAGCCTCTAAAAAAAATGCCATAATACCTTCAATCGCCAAAGGTGCACCAAAAATATCTCCCACAAACCAGCTATAATTTGCCCAGTTTGTTCCAAATTCAAATTCCATTATAATACCTGTAGCTACACCGATAGCAAAATTTATAGCAAATAATGAAAGCCAAAATTTGGTGATTTTTTTCCATCTTTCATTTTTAGTTTTTACATAGATAGTCTCCATGATAGCAATGATAAAAGATAAGCCTAAGGTTAAAGGCACAAACAAAAAATGATAAAGTGCAGTTAAAGCAAACTGCGCTCTTGACCAATCAACGCTACTAAATTCGTTCATTTATTTTCCTTCGAGTGTAAGATTTTTGAGTACAAAAGTGCTTTTTTCTTTGTCGCTTTTAAAAATAGAATTAAAATTTACATCAAAAACAAAAAGTTTTAAAATCACAAACATAACAAAAAGTTTGATAAAGATAATTTTCCAAAGGGTCTTTCCAAGAGTTAAATTTTTAAAACCTTCTTTGTAAAAATTAAAAATTTGAGAAATACTAAAATATAAGTGTTTAAGATACATGTAAATTCTACCTTTAAAAACAACAAAATAAAACATTTTAAGGAGCGGAAAATTATAATGAAAATTATGTTATTATTTTCTTAAAAAATTTAAATACATAATCAAGGTTTTTAATGCAAAAAATTAAAGTTTTTATGTTTTTTATGATTTTTTTCTTTAATGCATGTTCTTCTAAATTTTGAAAATGTAAATCCTTTGAGGTGTTCATTTGGAGAATTTGAAGATACTCACTCTTTAAAACTGGATTTTGAACCTATTTTTCCTACCAATCAAGAAATTCCAAGTTTAATTAGCAATGCTGATTTAGTACTTATTACTCCTATTTACCCCACCTTTAACTAGTAGCATCAACAATAATGCAGTAAGACAACTTGCAAGTGGAGCAAACCCCTTAGATGTCTTGATGATACAAGAAATAGGAACTTTACTAAGAATAGCCACTCCAATAGGACGCCATGTGCAACAAAGTGGAACGCCTATTGACGAATATGAGTAGAATTTGAGGACTCTTTCAAGACCTGATAGGGTTTTTATTTATTATTCTCACATTGATGTAGAAGCTAATCGTGTAAATTTAGCTATAGTTTCAAGACCCATTATAGGAATTCGCGATGGAAGTGATGCTTTTTTCAATATCTATGCTTTAGCCAATGAAGGAACAGATGTAGGAGCAATTATCACAGCCCATAAATACACATTTTGCAAATATACCTCAAGTTAACTGGATGATAGCAGGGGATTTTAACCGTGATCCTTCTACTATAACAAATACAGTGGATAGAGAATTAGCAAATAAAATTAGAGTGGTTTTTCCAACTAGTGCAACTCAAGCAAACGGAGGGACTATTGATTATGCAATTACAGGCAATTAAACAGACAACAAGCCTATACTCCACCACTTTTAACTGTGATTTTGATGCTTGCAAGTTTAAGATCATTTTCCAGTTAATTTTAGAAAATTTTAGGACATTTAATATAAAAAAATTGTTGCTTTATTTTTTATGTTTATAACTTTAGCCTTTGCAACTCCTACTGGAGATTTGAAAGATTTTACCAAAATGGTTTCTATAAGAAGTTTAGAAACGGGAATTTTTTTAAGTGCCTTTAGAGATATCTCAAAAGATCCTATTGATCAAAATTGGAATATTAAAGAAATTGTTTTAAGTGATGAGTTAAAACAAAAAGATAAATTAGCTAATGAACTTCCTTTTGGTTATGTGCAATTTACAAATCCAAAGGAAAGCGATCTTTGTTTGGTTATCTTAGAAGATGGAACCTTTGGAGCAAAATCTTGTCAAGATAATCTAAAAGATGGTAAACTAGAAACTGTATTTTCTATGAATGCCAACAACAACTTCAGCTGTGCAAATTCGTTCTTTGGTTTTGGAATCTGATGAATGTATGGTAACTTTTTAATCCAAATATTCCTACACAAAAACGCTTTAGAATAGCCCATTGCACCTTAGATCCTAATTTTTTATGAAGCAAACGAACTAATGATTATAAACTCCACCTTTAACAGCTTCTACCCCTTTAGAATAAGATTTTTTCTTGTTCTATTTTTATATTTATTTAATATTTATGATATTACAAAAATACACAAAATAATCAATAACAACACAATGTAATTTACTTTACTCTATAATTTTTTTATTTTAATTTAATTTTTTGTTACAATAAATTTATACATAAATAATTATCAAGGAGGAAAAATTGGAGCAAATTTTAACATGGCAACAAGTTTACGACCCTTTTTCAAACATTTGGCTAAGTGCTTTAGTGGCATTTTTACCTATACTATGTTTTTTAGTTTGTTTGGTTGTTTTAAAACTTAAAGGTTATCAAGCAGGTTTTTTAACTGTTATACTTGCTACTTTGGTAGCTTTATTTGCCTATAAAATGCCTTGGAATTTAGTGGGTGCAAGTTTTATTCAAGGCTTTACAAATGGTATGTGGCCTATAGCTTGGATTATCATCGCGGCAATCTTTCTTTACAAACTTTCCATCAAGTCGGGTTCTTTTGAAATCATTAAAAAAAGCGTGATGAGCATTACTCCGGATCATAGAATTCAAGTGATTTTAATAGGTTTTTGTTTTGGTTCATTTTTAGAGGGTGCTATAGGTTTTGGTGGCCCCGTGGCTATAACCGCTGCACTTTTAGTAGGACTTGGTTTGCGTCCTTTGCAAGCTGCAGGGCTTTGTCTTATCGCAAATACCGCTCCTGTTGCTTTTGGTGCAGTGGGAATTCCTATTATTGCTATGGCAAATCTTGTTGGTATAGAACAGCATTCAGTTTCTGCCATGGTAGGTAGAATGCTAGTTCCTTTAAGCCTTACTATACCTTTTTTCATAGTTTTTTTAATGGATGGATTTAAAGGCGTCAAAGAAACTTTTCCAGCTATTTTAGTTGCGGCACTAAGTTTTACAACTACTCAATTTTTAAGCTCAAATCATTTAGGAGCGGAATTGCCTGATATTATTTCAGCTGTAGTTTCTTTAGCGGTTACAACTATATTTTTAAAATTTTGGAAACCAAAAAATATTTTTAGATTTGATAATGAAAGCAATTTCACTCAAGATAACACCTTAAGTTTTAATCAAATTTTAAAAGCTTGGTCGCCTTTTATTTTACTTATTGTTTGTATTATCATTTGGACACAACCTTGGTTTAAAGCTCTCTTTGATAAGGACGGAATTTTAAGCTATACAAGCATTACTTTACAATTTAGCAATATCACAACTGGAATTTTAAGCCCTTCTATCACAGGCATAGGAGAAGCTAAGCCTTTATCTTTGGCCTTGGGCGTAGATTTAATCAATGGAAAAACCGTAGCTCAAGCAGGAACAGCGATTTTACTTGCCGCTTTTCTAACTATAGCTATTTTAAAAATCAAAGCCGAAGATGCTGCAGAATGCTTTTGGGTTACCTTAAAAGAAATGGCTATACCTTGTATTACCATAGGTTTGGTTGTGGCTTTTGCTTTTATTTCTAAAAATAGCGGTATGAGCACTACCTTAGGGCTTGCTTTTGCACACACAGGTAATGCTTTTTCTTTCTTTTCACCAATCATTGGTTGGATAGGGGTATTTTTAACAGGCTCTGATACAAGTGCTAATTTACTTTTTGGAACCTTGCAACAAGTAAGTGCTCAAAAACTAGGTGTTAGTGAAGCTTTATTTTTAGCAGCTAATTCAGTAGGTGGGGTCGTTGGAAAGATGATCAGTCCACAAAGCATTGCTATAGCTTGCGCAGCAGTTGGGCTTGTAGGAAAAGAATCTGATCTTTTCAAATTCACATTAAAATATTCTGTAGCTTTTATTATTTTAATAGGAATTTGGACTTGCATTATAGCTTTTTTCTTACAAGAAATCATCCCTGAAGTTATAGTGAAATAATTAAAAAATTTAAGTTTTGCTTCAACAAATATTCGTTTTTAGAATATTTGTTGGAAAATTTACTTTGCTTTTATTTTTATAGGATTAGAATATTTATCCTAAATTATCCCAAAAGGAGAGATCATGAAAAAGGTGTATTTTTACGCCACATGCTTAGGAAGTGCTGCTATGCAACAAAGCGTTTTAAATGCAATAAAACTTTTAAGGCGTGAAGGTATTGAAGTGATTTTTAAAAAAAATCAAACCTGTTGCGCTCAACCTTCTTTTAACTCAGGTTATTTCGATGAAAGTCGTGAGATTGCTTTATATAATGTGGATTTATTTGATAAAGATTACCCCATCGTTGTGCCAAGCGGATCTTGTGCGGGTATGATGAGTCATGACTATAAAGAACTTTTTAAAAACAAACCTGAATTTTCTAAAGTCAAAGATTTTAGCTCTAGA
This sequence comes from Campylobacter sp. BCW_4323, assembly GCF_001763115.1. Classification (NCBI taxonomy): domain Bacteria; kingdom Pseudomonadati; phylum Campylobacterota; class Epsilonproteobacteria; order Campylobacterales; family Campylobacteraceae; genus Campylobacter; species Campylobacter sp. BCW_4323. The sequence goes on from NZ_MJYC01000036.1 coordinate 60,522, forward strand.
GTCATAGAACTTTCACAATACCTTGATGAAGTTTTAAAAGTAGATTATGAAGATAAAGGTGCACCTATAAAAGTAACTTGGCATTCTAATTGCCATGCTTTAAGAGTGCAAAAAAGCATACAAACGAGTAAAAATCTTATCAAAAAACTAAAAAATGTAGAATTAGTAGAACTTCAATACGAGGAAGAATGTTGTGGTTTTGGCGGAACTTTTTCAGTAAAAGAGCCTGAAATTTCAAATGCTATGGTAAGAAGTAAAATTAAAGATATACAAAATAGCGGTGCAAAATATCTCATCAGTGGCGATGGAGGTTGTCTTTTAAACATAGATGGCACAATGAAAAGAATGGGTTTAGATATAAAAGGCATACATTTATATGACTTTTTACTTAAACGCTTGGAAGGAGAAAGACTATGAGTCAAAAAATTCCTCACGAACAAATCGTTCAAATTAAACTCAATGACAAGCAAATGCAAGAAAATTTAATGACTGCCATGCATACTTTACAAAAAAATAGACTCAATGTTATTGATGCTAGATTTAAAGACTGGCAGGGTTTAAGAGCTAAAGCTAAACAAGCTAAAAACAATGCCTTAATGAGTTTAGAAGAAAGGCTTTTAGAATTTGAAAAAAATGCTACAAAAAATGGCATTAAAGTGCATTGGGCAAGTAGTGATGAAGATGCCTGTGAAATCGTCTATGAAATCATGAAAGAAAAAAATATTACCAAGCTTTTAAAAGGTAAATCTATGGCAAGCGAAGAAATAGGCCTAAATCACTACCTAGAAAAAAAAGGTTTAAAAGCTATAGAAACCGATCTTGGAGAGCTTATTTTACAGCTTAATGAAGAGCCTCCTTTACACATAGTTGTACCTGCCATACATAGAAACCGCCATGAAATCGGAGAAATTTTCAAAGAAAAATTAGGAGCAAATTTAGAAAACGATGAACCTGAAAGTTTAAATGCGGTAGCTAGAGAGCATTTAAGAAAAGATTTTGAAGGCTTAAAGCTTGGACTTAGTGGGGTCAATTTTGCCATGTCAAGAGAAGGAGCTTTTTGGCTTATAGAAAATGAAGGAAACGGTAGAATGTGCACTACAGCACCTGATATTCATATCGCACTTTGCGGCATAGAAAAAGTCATGGAAAGCTTTGAAGATGCGGCTACTATGGTTTCTTTACTCACTCCTTCAGCCACAGGACAATTTATACCAACTTATAACAATATCATCACAGGTCCTAGAAAAAATGGGGATTTAGATGGTCCTAAAGAAGTGCATGTGATTTTATTTGATCACAATCGCTCTAAAATGTTAGCTCATGAGGATTATTATGAGGCTTTGCGTTGTATTCGATGTGGGGCTTGTATGAATTTTTGCCCTGTTTATGATCAAATCGGCGGACATGCCTATCAAACCACTTATCCAGGACCTATAGGAGAAGTAATCAGTCCTAATATTTTTGGTATAGATCATACAGGAGATATTTTAAATTTCTGTTCACTTTGTGGGCGTTGTTCTGAAGTTTGTCCAGTGCAAATTCCTTTGGCTGATCTTATTCGCAAATTAAGATGTGATAAAATAGGACAAGGTAAAAATCCACCTTTAGGAGCAAATAATGTTCATCGCAATGCCTTAGAAGCCTTTGCTTTTAAACAATTTAAAAATATCGCAACCAATGGCAATAAATGGCGTTTTTCACTTTCAAAAGCACATTATTTCAACTGGACGGTACAAAATTTCGCAAGCGTTTTACCTGTGATTAAAAAATGGCACGCTTTTAAAGAATTACCTCAAATTAAAATGGATCTTTATAAAGAAGTGCAAAAACTAGAAGGAGTAAGCTATGAGTAAAATCGATGAAATTTCAAGCAAAAGTAAAGCAAGTATTTTAGAACATCTTAAAAAAGCTTACAAAGAAACAACGTTCACACGCATTGAAAGTATAGATCCTGTAGAACATATCCAAACCACCCAAGATATGCTTGCAGAAATGAAACAAAAAATGAATGATAACAAATACATCGTTGAAAATGCCACTAAAGATACCTTAGAAGAAAAAATCAATGAAATTATCGCAAAATATGACTTTAAAAGTATGATTTATGGGCTAGATTTAAATTTAAATTTAGAACAAATCAAAGCAGAAAAAAAGATTTGCTTTGATAAAGAAATCGAAAATTTAAGATCTGAGGTTTTTCATAGTGATTTTTCCATCATTCATGCAAGAGCAGGGGTAAGCTCTCACGGAGTTGCACTTGTACCTTCAAGCAAAACTCAACCTAGAATGCTAAGCCTTGCACCTAAACTTTGTATAGTGCTACTTAAAAAAGAAAATGTTGTTAAAAGTCTTAGCGAGGCTTTAAATTTAGTAAAAAAAGAAAATGAAATCTTACCTACTAATATCTTATTTATAGCAGGGCCTTCAAGAACAGCAGATATAGAACTTATCACTATTTTTGGTGTTCATGGGCCACAAATTGCACATATTATTATTTACTGATTCTATACTAGAATCAGTAAGTCTTAATTTTTAATATTAATTATATATATATTTTTTATATTATACAAATATAAATAAAATAAATAATTTTCAATTAATAATATTTTAATAAAATATAATATTTCACTCAAATATATGAAATTAATTTTAAATACAAAAATTAAAGAAGGTGCTTTTGGATAAACTAATTCCAACTTGGAATGAAAAATACAGTATTCATGACACAATGATTGACATTCAACACCAAAAACTTTTTGAACTTGCAGCAAAAATAGAAAATATGGTTTATAAATTTGTTCAAAGAGATGAGTTAAAAGAAATTTTAATAGAACTTTTTAACTATAATAAAAGAACATTTTAGCAACGAAGAAGATTATATGCAATAAATTCATTATCCTTGTTTAAATGAACACAAAATCATGTATAAAATATCATTCATGATATGTCTTATCTTATACAAAACATAAAAACCACTAATGATTTAAAAGAGAAGCTTTACACAGTTTCTAAAAAATTGCTTTTAGAACATATACTCTATGAAGATATGAAAGTTGAACAATACAGAAGATCTTCTTTAGCTTCTGAAGATGATGGAGGAGGTAAGCTTTGAAGAAGTCAAAGAAGAAAAAGATGATGGAAATGCAGTTTATCTTTATACATGTGAATGCGTAGGACAAATGCATGATGTACCTTTTGGAATTCATCAAAAATTCAACTTAAGGGTGTAAAATTTAAATGTAAAAAATGTAAAGAAGTCATACAGTTTTATAAAAAATATTCAGAAAATTTCTAATTAACTATTTATGCGTTAAAATAATAAATAAAGTATAAGTTAGAAAAAGAAGGAAATTTAATGGATAAAAAATAAAATATTTTATTTTGGATAAATTTGACTATTCCTATCCTATACTAACCAAAGATACAAAATGCTCATTTTGTGAAAATTTTTTCCCAATAGAATATAGCTCAAACTTAAAAACAATAGAAAAAGAATGTCCATTTTTCAATAATAAGATGGACATTAAACTTAAAGACTAAGCCTTAGTTTTACTTACAATATTAATAATATTTGAAGCCACTTCATCAGCAAGCTCTAAATGAGAAGTAAAGCCTACACAAGAACAATTAATCTCGCCTAAAACATATTTATCATTGCCCTTTTCATCAGTATCTAAAATAAAATCAGCCGTCCAAATCAATGGTAAGTCGTAATTGCCTAATCTTTCCCTTACCTTAGGAAGCTCGCCTAAAAACATATCCACCAAAGTTTTCCAATCTTCTGGCTTATCATAACGATATTTTGCCCCACTAAAAAGCGTAGCAGAAAAAGCATCGGCATCTTCGGCTGGTTTTTTATGTACTACATTTACAGGAGTGTTATAAAGCATTAAAAGTCTGATTTCACCTTCTTTAATGCGCGGTAAAAAAGTCATATCCACAAGCATACCATTATCACCTATGATATATTGCTCACAAAAATCCATAAATTCCCCAAGCTCTCTATGTTCTACATGATTATCCTTAGCTTCCGTACACTTGATTTTTGTGTTTAAAGGCAAACTATCTCCACTAACGCTACCCTCTACACTCACACGCCAAATTCCCTCTCCTGTAGAGCCACGATTTTGCTTTAAAACCCTTTCACCTTTAGCCAAACTTTTTGGAAAATTTTCTTTAAAAGTCTTAATATCATAGTAAGCATAAGTATCGCTTGGAACAAGATCAGTATCTGCTAATTTTGTAAGTGCATCTTTAGCACCATAACCTATCATAGCATCAGGATGAGGCATACCTACAAGCTTATCAGCACAAAGTTTTCTTAACATATCAAAATACTCATTTTCTTCTTTAAGATTACCAGGATTGATGCGAGAAACATAACCATCAAAATTTTCTTTCACATATTTGTAAATTTCATCTTTTTTACTCACTTCAAAAAAAATCACCTCAGCATTCCAACCCTTAGCTTTTAAGGCATTTACCATAGGTATAGTATCTTTTCTATAACCATCTTCACCTTTATCACTCCCACCTTTAACTTCAAAAAAAACAATATTTTTTTTCATTATTTTACTCCTTATCTAAAATATAAATAATTATTGCATAAAAATATTACAAAAATTAAATAAAAATATTTATATATTTTATCTAGCGTTTATAAAACTGCTATTAGTCTTATAAGCGATTTCGATTAAGCTTTTACTTATCAAGCTTGATACTTGTCCTTCTAGGCGGTTAAGAAATTTATCAATCTTATTTTCTTCTTTCCAAACGGGATTTGAAACATTAGCAAGTTTTTCAAGCTCCTTTTTAGCATTTTCATAATTACTAAGTTCATCTATAAGACCAAGCTCCTTAGCCTTGGCAGCTAAAAACACTCTTGCATTTGCCCATTGGTCTTTTTTGTTAAGATCTAATGCTCTTTCCTTAGCAACAAAACCTGTAAAAAGATCATAACTTTGATCAATTAAACCCTGTAAAAAATTTCTTTCATTCTCATTCCAAGCTCTTGCAAAAGTTCCAGCACTTTTAAATTCACCTGCTTGAATAGTTTGTTCTTTAATACCGAGTTTATTAGCCAATCCACTTAAATCAGCTCCTTGCATAATCACACCGATAGAGCCTATAAAACTTGCCGGATTGGCTAAAATTTTATTGGCTCCAACTCCTGCTAAATAACTTCCACTTGCCATAGTTCCGCTTGCATAGACAAGCACGGGCTTTTTAATTTTTAAATCCTTTATAGCTAGAGCTAGTTCCATACTAGGAGCAAAAGCTCCACCAGGAGAGTCTATAACAAAAAGCACTCCTTTGATATTGCTATCATTTTTAGTATTGATAATTTTTTCTAAAACCGCAGAGCTATCAAAAATTTCACCCTTTAAATCAATGCGTTCTAAATTTGCAAGATTGGAGCTTGAATTTGCACTAGGCATTAAAATCCATATAACAATCAACAATAAAACAAAGGTTTTAAAATAAGTATTGATAAATTTTATTCCACACCCTAAAGCCTTAAAAAATGATTTTAAAATTTGCATTCTTTTCCTTTTATAAATAATTTATCCACTTCCTTAGCATTTAAAATAAACTGCAAAGGAGCTTGCTTTTTATCACATTCTCCTAGCTCAAATACGCTAAAATCAGCAATTTTACCTTTTTTAAGCTCTCCTAAATTTAAATTTAAAGCCCTTGCAGGATAAAGTGTTACCATTTGCAAAAGCTTAGATGCTAACTCTAATAAATCAAAATTCTTATGTATAAGCAAATTCGCGCGCATTTCATCAAGTAAGGACAATGAAATATTTGAGCTAAGTCCATCGGTTCCTAAATGGATATTTAATCCACTTTTTAAAGCCGTTTTTAAATCTAAGCTTTTTTGACTTAAAAGACGATTTGAAAATGCACAATGTGTAATAGAATGTAAATTTTTATCTAACCATTCATATTCTTTTAGATAAACACAATGCGTAAAAAGAGTCCTTACTCCTTTAAAGAGTTTAGCAAAATCCTTTGGTGTATAAAGAGGCTTAGGATGAAGTGTGAAATTTTCAAGCCATTTTTTAAACCTCCCTTTAGACTCTCTAAGCCAGATATTTTCAGCCTTACTTTCTAAAAAATGCGTACTAACTAGTAAATTTTGCTTTTTAGCTAAATCAAGAGCAAAATGAGCCAAACTAGGATGAGTTGAATAAGGAGAATGAATCGAAATTGCTGGGATAAAAAAATCATTTTTAAATTTCGAAGAATTTTCAAATCTTTTTAAAAATTCTTGTTTTTTATCTTCAACTTGATTTTCATTTGTGCCTAGAATTTCATTAAAAAATACTACACGTATACCCTTTTGACTAGCCTTTAAACAAGGATCTAAATCACTCCCAAAACTTGAAATTTCACCTATGGTGCCTATGCCGCTTTTTTGCATTTTTTTAATGCTTTGAAGTATTAATTCTTCTTTGGCCTGCGCATTTAACATGGAACGAGAATTTATAACACTTTTAAGCCAAGTTAAAAATTCTCCAAAATGCAAAGTTGTTGAATTTGCACTAAATTCTAAGTGTGTGTGAGGATTTATAAAAGTAGGTAAAATAACCGAATTTTTAGGTGTTTTGATGATTTTAGCCTTAGGATATTTTTTTCTTAAATTATCCAATTTACCTAATTCTAAAATTTTATCTTCAAAAACAAAGGCTTGATTTTCTAGTATCGTAAAATCTTCATCACATAAAAAAAGATATCTTGCAGCAGCTATAAACACGATTTTCCTTTCAAAAATTACATTGTAGCAAAAATTTATTTTTAAAATGTTATAATATAAGGTTAAAAATAAATTTTTAAGGTTAAATCCATGAAAATAATGATTATCCAAGGCCCAAATGTTAATATGCTTGGCGTAAGAGAAGTGGGAATTTATGGTGCTATGAAAATGGAGCAAATTCATGAGCAAATGAAAATAGCTGCCACTCAAAGCAATGTAGAACTTGACTTTTTCCAAAGTAATTTTGAAGGTGAAATCGTAGACAAAATTCAAGAATGCCTTGGAACAGTTGATGGAATTATTATCAATGCAGCAGGCTATACTCATACTTCAATAGCTATTCGAGATGCTATTGCAGCGGTAGCTTTGCCTACAATTGAAGTGCATATTAGCAATGTTTATCGCAGAGAAGAATTTCGCCAAAAAAGTCTTATAGCGCCTGTATGCTCTGGAACTATTGTTGGTTTTGGTCCTTTTGGCTATCACTTGGCTTTAATGGGTGTAATTCAAATTTGCGAACAAATAAAAAATTTGCACGCAATGCAACAAGCACAACAAACAAATAAATAAATAATAATGCTAAAAATTCAAGGAGTAAAACACTTTGAAAAAAGTCGTTTTTTTCCTTTTTTTAGTCAAAATATACGATCTTTTAAATATTTAGCCCTTATAGGCTTAGGAAGCAATATAGAGCCCGAAAAAAAAAGATTTGATATGCTTTTTCGAGTAATGATGGATGATAAAAGATTTAAAATTTTATCCACATCTCCTATGTTGATAAATGAAGCCTTTGGTTTTAAAGAGCAAAAAGATTTTACCAATGCTGTTATGTTGATACAAACTAATTTGCATGCACGAGCACTTTTGAAAGTTTTACTTTATTATGAAGTAAAATTTAAACGCAAGAGAACTTTCAAAAACGCTCCTAGAACGCTTGATTTAGATCTTTTATACTTTTCACAAAAAGTCAAGCGTGATAAGTGGTGTGAGGTGCCTCATAAAGGGGTTAAAGAAAGAGTGAGTGTAATTTTGCCTTTAGGCATGATATAAGGAATATAATATGGGACAACTTATACATACTTTTACTGTTGAAGATACAGAACAAATTATACCCAAAGTAAAAGAAGATTACGGAGATAAAGCTTTAATTATAACAAATAAACAAATTCGTCCTAAAACCTTAAATCGCAATGCACTTTATGAGGTTATGGTAGCCATAGAAGAAAGCGACTATGAAGAACACTTAAAAAAACAAGGGAAATCTTTACCTGCAAAAAAAAGCTCGCCAAAACCATCTTCTACCTCTCTTGCAGAAGAAAAAATTAGATCTCAAATCCCTCAAGAAGATGAAGATGTAGTCTTGGATTTCTCAAATACTCGCTTAAATAGAAATTTAAACACTGTAAAAAACAATGACTTAACTAAAAAAACCTATCAAGATTTTCCACAAAACAAAATCAACCCTCATCAAAATAAGACTCTAGACTTTGATGATTTTAAAGAAAAGCTAAGTGAAGTTAGTAATGAAATTTCTAAAGTCACAAACACACCTTTAGAAAATTACACCCCTAATCCAAATTATAATAAAAAAATAGAAAATTTTGAAAAGCAATTTGAAAAACAAATCAACAAGCTTAACGATAAAATAGATCTTCTTGCAGATATGATGTGGGACGATAAAGCCGAAGCTAGAAAAAATCTTATGATACCTCCTGAATTTGCAAGTATTTACAAACAAGCTAAAGAAAGTGGAATGCTTGAAAATCATCTAGAAGCGATTATGAAAGCAACTATAGAAAATATGCCAGCTGCTATGAAAACCAACAAAGATGCGGTTCAAAGATATTTTCACTCACTTTTAAGAAATATCTTGCCTTGTCGTGTTGAAAGCGATATAAAAAAACAAAAAATCATGATGCTAGTAGGCCCAACAGGAGTCGGAAAAACAACAACCTTAGCTAAGTTAGCTTTTCGCTATGCTTATGGAGATAAGCGTTATAAAACAGGTATTATTACGCTTGATACTTATAGAATCGGTGCGGTTGAGCAACTTTTTCAGTATGCAAAAATGATGAAACTTCCTATTATTGATAGCATAGAACCAAAGGATTTAGATGAAGCGATAAAAAGCTTAAATAATTGCGAAGTAATTTTGGTTGATACTATAGGAAATTCACAATACGATCAAAGTAAACTTGCTAAAACTAAAGAATTTTTAATGCACTCAAATGCAGAAATTGATGTAAATTTAGTGGTTTCTGCAAACACCAAACATGAAGATTTAATGGAAATTTATAAAAATTTTTCATTCTTAAATATTGATACTTTGATTATTACTAAATTTGATGAAACAAAGGTTTTTGGAAATATCTTCTCTCTTATTTATGAAACAAATATTCCTCTAAGCTTTTTCTCTACAGGACAAGAAGTGCCAGATGATTTAGAAGTAGCCAATAGTGATTTTCTAGTTCATTGTATTTTAGAAGGGTTTAATAAAGGAAAAAATAATGAATAACCAAGCAAATAAACTTCGCAATCTCATGAGTCAAAATGGAACCAAAAAATCCCAAAATACTCATTTTATAGCTATTACAAGTGGAAAAGGTGGTGTTGGAAAAAGTACTATTAGCGCAAATCTAGCCAATGTTTTAGCAAATAATGGCTATAAAGTTGGGCTTTTTGATGCTGATATTGGCTTGGCAAATTTGGATGTCATTTTAAATGTGCGCATACAAAAAAATCTCTTGCATGTTTTACGCGGAGAATGTTCCTTGGAAGATATTTTAATAGAAGTTAAGCCAAATTTATGGCTCATCCCAGGCGAAAGTGGAGATGAGATTTTAAAATATAATGATAAAAATATTTACGAGAGATTTTTAAATCAAGCAAGTATTTTAGACGAGCTTGATTTTCTTATTATCGACACAGGTGCAGGTATTGGTGGAAATATTTTAAATTTTTTAGAAATGGCTGATGAAGTTATAGTAGTAACTGTTCCTGATCCTGCAGCAATCACTGATGCGTATGCAACCATAAAAACAACTTCTAAGACAAAAGAAAATTTACTAATGCTCTTTAATGTTGTAAAAAATGAAAATGAAGCTTTAAAAGTTTTTGAAAATATTAAAAAAGTTGCAGATGCAAACATTAAAAATCCTTTAAATTTAGAATTCTTAGGTCATTTAAGCGCTTCTAAAGATGTAAGTGGTAGTATTAAAAAAAGAACTTTATTTAGCGATGAAAACACAGCCTCAAGTGATGAGCTTAAAGCCCTAGCTTCCAAGCTTTTATATAGATTGGAACGGAAAGTGCTTGATAATGTTTCAAATCGTAGTTTTTCAAGTTTTTTTAGAAAAATTATTGAAAGATTTTAGCAATAAAGAGAAGAGATTATGAGGCCAGAAAATTACGTAGCATTTTTCACTGTTTGTGGATTTTTTATAGGACTTGCATTTAGCATTATTAGTATAGATGAAGCCTTTGATATACTGATTTTTACTTGTTTTATTACTTTTATGTTTTATGTTTTTGTTCATATTGCTATTATGAATTTTATAGATGTAAAGAAAATTAGTGGCAGAATCTTTAATAAACACGATTATGAAAAAACTAGCAATAATATTATCAATGATTTAGTTATTCGTGAAAAGAAAATGGATATAATTTTAGAAAAGCTCAATGAAGAAAGAGAAGAGCTAAAGAAAAATGAATCCAAAGAAAGACGAAGAAATGCTAAAAGAGCCGCCTAAAGCTTATGCACAAATGCTAAAGAAAGAGCAAGATGAGCTTGTGCTTTCTTACATGCCAGCTCTGCGTGCTATGGCTTTTAGACTAAAAGAACGCTTGCCTTCAAGCATAGATGTTAATGATCTTATTAGCATAGGCGTTGAAGAAATGATAAAGCTTTCACGCCGTTACGATAAAGAACAAAATGATAACTTCTGGGGTTTTGCAAGAAAAAGAGTTAATGGCTCTATGCTTGATTATCTTAGAAGTCTTGATGTAATGAGTCGCAATAATCGCAAAATTATTAAAGATATTGATGTAATCATGGATGAATATTTCCTTGAGCATGAATGCGAACCTGATGATGAATATCTAGCCAAAAAACTTGATTTAGATGTAGAAAAAATCAAAGAAGTAAGAACAGCTCATGCTATTAGCTATACCCTGCCCATCGATGAACAAATCGAACTTTACAACGAAGACAATACTTTAGAAAAAATTGAAAAAGAAGAACTTTTAGAAAAAATTCACGAAGTGCTAGATGATCTTAAAGAGCGCGATCAGTTAATCATTCAGCTTTATTATTATGAAGAATTAAGCCTAAAAGAAATCAGTGAAATTTTACAAATCAGTGAAAGCAGAATTTCACAAATTCACAAAAAACTCCTTAAAAAACTTAGAGAAAGGCTAGTGTAATGGCTGAGATACTTTCCCAAGAAGAAATTGATGCCCTACTTGAAGTTGTCGATGATAACACCGACACACCCATAGCCTCAAATTCAAAAGATGAAAAAGATGAAAGAAATATCGTTGTATACGATTTTAAGCGTCCAAACAGAGTTTCAAAAGAACAACTTAGGACGATTAAAGGCATACATGATAAATTGGCAAGAAATTTAGCCTCTCAAATTTCATCGATGATGAGAAGTATTGTTGAAACTAAACTTCATTCAGTCGATCAGATGACTTATGGAGAGTTTTTAATGTCTTTGCCAAGCCCAACAAGTTTTAACGTTTTTTCTATCAAACCTTTAGATGGAAACTGTGTTTTAGAAATCAATCCAAGCATAGCTTTTCCTATGATAGACAGGCTTTTAGGTGGTCAAGGCGATAGCTATGAAGCTTCGCGTGAGCTTACGGATATTGAGCTTAATTTGCTTGATTCTATTTTGCGTATCATTATGCAAAGACTTAAAGAAAGCTGGGCTACGGTAACTGAAATTTATCCTAGTATAGAAGCTAAAGAATCAAGTCCAAATGTTGTGCAAATCGTATCTCAAAATGAGATTGTTATCATGGTAGTAATGGAAATCATCATAGGAAATTCAAGCGGTATGGTAAATATCTGCTATCCTGTAGTGCATTTAGAAAGTATATTAAGCCGTTTGGCAAACCGCGATATTATGATGGGTGAAACCTCAGCTAAAAAATCACGTAACAAAGAACTTAAAACTTTAATCGGTCGTGCTGAAGTAGTATATGAGGCAATTTTAGGAAAAACCTTAATTAATGTTCATGAATTTTTAGAACTTAAACAAGGCGATATCTTAAGACTTGATAGAGAAGCAGATGATAAAGCCATAGTAAGCATCGATAAAAAAGATGTTTTCTTAGCACAAATTGGATTGCATCGTTTTAGAAAATCTATTAAAATTTTAGAACTCATACGCACAGATAAAGATGAAATCAAAGAAATTTTAGAAAAATACGAAGAAGAACGTAAAGCTAAAGCTAGTGTTTATGATGAGCCTGAAGAGGAGGATGAAGAAATATGATCAATGATTTTTTAAAAATGTTTACAAATGAATGCATCAGCACCATTGAAGGTTTAACAGGAAAAAGTGCTGAATTTAGCGAATATAAAGAATTTGATGTCAATGCAAGCGATACTTTAAAAGCACCTTTAGTGTATGCTATATTTGATATAGCAAATGGTGGAAAAATAGGAATTTTAGCTGGTGCTGTTTTAATGAGCGCTATTGGTGAGTGGATGATGGGTGAAGAAGAGATCACCAAAAACGATAAACTAGGTCCTGATGAAATGGATGCAGCCAAAGAAGCCATCCAAAACATTATTTCAGCATTTTCTACAACCTTAGGAGCTCAAAAAGACATTCCAAAAATGGATTTTAGTATAGAATCTTGTGAATTTGTGCCTGAAAGCGTAGATTTTAAAGATTTTAAAAAATTATTTTTATATGATGTAAAAATAGGCGATTTAGAAGAACAAGTTTCTTTAGCCATGGATCAAACACTCCATAACATCCTAAGCGGGAAACCTGCTGAAACAGGAAATGTAAGCACTGATTCTAATCACAATACTGAAGAAAAAACAATCATGCTTAGCGAAGAACTTAAAAATATCAATCTTATCATGGATGTACGCTTACCTGTGCGTGTGCGTATAGGCAATAAAAAAATGCTTTTAAAAGATGTTCTAACTATGGATATAGGTTCAGTTGTAGAGCTTAATCAACTTGCAAATGATCCGCTTGAAATTTTAATCGGAGATAAAAGAATTGCTTATGGTGAAGTAGTAATTGTCGATGGAAATTTTGGAGTGCAAATTACAGAAATTGGCACTAAAAAAGAAAGATTAGAGCAATTAAGATAAAATTACTCTATAAATTTAAAAAAATTAGCTATAATCATTTTTTATAGTTTTGCTAAAAAAAGGTATTTGATGGATACAAAAATCATAAAAGATGTTGAAAAATTTGAAAATATACCCGAACTAGAAAAGGCTGTTACTTTTTTTGGTTCAGCAAGACTTAAAGAAGATAATTTTTATTATCAGCAGGCTAAAATTTTGGCACAAAAATGTGCTCAAAATGGTTTTTGTGTAATAAGCGGTGGAGGAGGAGGCATTATGCGTGCAGCCAACGAAGGTGCTTTTTCACAAAAAAATAATACAAATTCAATGAGTTCTGTAGGGTTTAATATATTTTTACCTCACGAGCAAAAACTTAATGATTTTGTAGAATATAATATTACTTTTGAGAGCTTAGCCATACGCAAAATGGCTCTTATTGAAAAGAGTCTAGCTTTTGTAATCTTCCCGGGCGGCTTTGGAACACTTGATGAATTGTGTGAAATTCTTACATTAAAACAACTAGAATTTAAAAAAGATGTTCCTATTATTTTGTTTGGGAGTGAATTTTGGCGAGGTTTTGATGAGTTCGTCAGAAATTCTTTGCTCAAACTTGAAGTGATTTCTAAAGGAGATGAGTTAAAGTATAAAATCACTGACGACTTGAATTTTATAATTAATACTTTAAAGGAAATTTAATGAAAATTCTAGTCGCTATGAGCGGTGGAGTTGATAGTACAGTCACTGCTTATAAACTTAAAAATTTAGGTCATGAAGTTATAGGTTGTTATATGAAGCTTCATGGCAAACCAAATTACCACGAAGAAAATATCAAAAAAGTAGAAAAAGTTGCAAACTTTTTGCAAATTCCTTATCATATTTTAGACTTACAAGAAGATTTTAAAAACAAAGTTTATATGCCTTTTGTGGATACTTATAAAGAGGGTAAAACACCAAATCCTTGTGCTTTATGCAACCGTTTTATCAAACTTGGAAAACTTTTAGAATTTGCTAAAAGTTTAGGTTGTGAAAAACTTGCCACAGGGCATTATGCAAGACTTGAAAACAACTTAATAAAAACCGCAGTAGATGAAAGCAAGGATCAAAGCTATTTTTTGGCTAGTGCAGATAAAGAAGCTTTAAAATATCTTATTTTTCCGCTAGGTGAAATGAAAAAAGAAGATGTGAAAAAATTTGCTTCCACTATAGAGGTTTTAAAATCTTTTGCCACTCAAAAGGAAAGTTCTGAAATTTGCTTTGTTGAAGATACTTATGTGCAAGTTTTAGATCAGTTTATGGATACAAAAATTCCTGGAGAAGTATTAGATAGTAGCGGAAAAGTGGTAGGCAAACATGAGGGCTATATGCACTATACCATAGGCAAAAGAAGAGGCTTTGAAGTGCGTGGGGCACATGAGCCACATTTTGTTTTAAAAATCAATCCTAAGCAAAATCAAATCATCGTAGGAACCAAAGAAGAACTTAAAATCAGTGAATTTAAGCTAAAAAATATCAATCTTTTTATAGACACTAAAGAGCTTGATTGCGAAGTAAAAATCCGCTATCGTTCAAAATCTACACCTTGTAAGGTAGAAATTTATGAAGATAAAAGCGCAAAAATCACTCTAAAAGATCCTGTTTATGGACTTGCTAGCGGACAAATGGCAGTCTTTTATGATCATGATAAAGTCATAGCAAGCGGTTTTATAGAATAATTTCTAGGAATTAATTCCTAGAAATTATTAATAAAATCCTAAAATTTTCCACCAAATAAGTCCAACAGCTATCATCACTACTATATCAACTATGGAAATCACAAAACCTATACTCCACCATTTTTTAAGAGTTACATAGCCTGTTCCAAAAATAACAGGAGCTGTTCCTGTTGCATAGTGAGTTAATGCCATCATAACATTACCTGAAGCTATCATAATAAAAGCATAAAGAAGTGGTGGTGTTCCTAAGGCAAGCCCTGCGCTATAAAAAACAAAAAACATTGCTGATATATGAGCTGTAGTAGAAGCAAAGAAATAGTGCGTATATAAAAAAGCAAGGCTTAAAAATATCATAATAGAAATTTCCCCAAGTCCCATAGCAGAAGCAAATTCACCTAAAGCTTCAGCTAAAAACTGAGTAACACCAAGTTTGCCAAGCAAAGTTGCCATCATTACAAGAGCTGAAAACCATACTAAAGTATTCCAAGCAGCTTTTTCAGCCAAAACTTCCCCAAAAGTTAAAACTCCACTAATCAACACCAAAGACAACCCAAGCAAAGCCACGCTAGTCGCATCAAGAGAAATTCCAAAAAGCAAACCAAAAGTCCCAGCCCATAAAAGCAAAAGCAAGACAAAAACACTGAGCATGATTTTTTCACTATTTTTCATTTTTCCAAGCTCTTTTAATTTGTCTTTAGCAAAAGTGGAAGCATTAGGCGTGGATTTAATTTCTGGCGGAGAGAGAAAATAAAGCACCAAAGGCATCAAAAGCATAGCAGCTATACCAGGTAAAAACATCCCTAAAGCCCATTGCCCCCAAGTTAAATGCACTTCTAAATTTGTAGCTTGTGCTATAAGATCAACCACCAAAGGATTTGGAGCTGTAGCTGTAATAAACATAGCTGATGAAATAGGGTTGGCTTGATAATTTACCAAAGAAAGATAAGTACCTATTTTATTTTGCGTTCCATCTTCAGGAGTGGATTTAAAACTTCTTGCAATAGCTTGAACTATAGGATTTATGATAGCCCCTGCTCTTGCAGTATTTGAAGGAGTAACTGGAGCTAAAATGGTTTCACAAAAAGCTATAGAATAAGCAATACCTAAGGTTTTTTTACCAAAAATACTGATAAAATGATAAGCTAAACGCTCTCCAAGTCCTGTTTTAATAACTCCACGAGCCACAATAATAGAAATCACTATAAGCCAAATAAGAGAATTTGAAAAACCACTTAAAGCATCTTTTATACCTGTTTTAGATTTTAAATTTGATATAGCAGTATTTACTTTTTCATCTATACTCTTTTGAGATAAAAAATCAAGTGCTAAAGTATTTAAAGCTGAAATTTTAGTCTCATCAATAAGTTGTTGCGTAGAAGTTTTTGAAGTAGCCTTGGTGTAAATTTTACTTAGATTTTCAATCTGGTAATTTACATCTGTGCTTGATTTTAAAATTTCATCAACTTTTGCTTTTAAATTTCTACTTATATTAGCATTGATTAAAGCCTGCAAAATAGAGGCTTCAACTGCCTCATCCATAGTTGTTTTATAGATATTAGAATTATCTCTTAAAACAATTCCCTCAAGAGTTTTTATATGTGTAGCACGCACAGAACTTTGGGTAGTGGTAATGCCACTAAGAGCTATTATGGCAATAGCTATCATACAAACAGCCCCCAAAGGCATTACTTGCAAAATCACTGCCATAATCACAGCAATAAAAAGCCCAAGAAAATGCCAAGAATTATCTTCCAAACCTACAGGAGTAGGCATAAGCCAAAACACAGCTGCAATTAAAATACACAGCACCAACAAGGGAATTTTACTTCTGTTCATTATTTATCCTTTGATATTGGTAATGTAATTTACAATGCTTAAATTTTAATTAACTAATATTTTAATAAATCTTAAAATTACAATTTTTAAATAAATTTTTAATTTATTGTTACAAACATACATAATTTTTTACGTTATAAAGAAGCTAGTCTAATTGAAAAATAAATAGGGAATTTTAAATGAAGAAAACCCTTCCCCAGATAACTGCGGCACACACTAAAATCAAGTGCTCTGCTGTGTTCCCACCCTGAAGCTGTGCCTAAAAATAGCATTGCACAGGTCTAAGAAAAGGCAAAAAGATTATATCATAACATACTTAAAAAGCGTTGAGTTATAAAAATTAAATATAAAAATGTATACATATGTAACAAATTTATTATATTTTGTATAAATTTTTAAATTTAATTTGCAAAATTATTCCTTTTTCAAGGAAATACGATTATATAGTAGATAATTATATAAATTTTTAAGGAAAAATCATGAAAGTCAAATGGAATAAAGATTTTAGCATTAAAAACATACAATTAGACAAACAACACGAACTAATTTTTGAGATTGCTGAAATTGCAAACGATTTAGCTTTAAAAATTCAAGATAATGATGTGCAACACAAAAATGATTTAAAACAAATTCTTACAAAGTTATTCCAATATGTAAAAATTCATTTCAAAGATGAAGAAAAATTTATGGAAAGCATTGATTTTCCTTTGATTGAAGAACATAGAAAATCTCATCAAATATTATTAAAAAAGACTAAAGAACTTTTAGAACATTCAAGTGATATTGTTAAAATGTCGCAAGAACTTTCAACATTAACCAAAGATTGGATTTTAGATCATTTTGCTATCGAAGATTTATGGATATCTAATTTCACACAAAAAGCTCTACATCTTCAGGAGATTCATTATAATCTAGAGCAATACATAAAATTAAAATCAATTAGGCAAGATTTAAAGACTGAAAAAACCTATGATTATATTTGCAACTGTTATTTACGTACTCATGCAGTTCCACAAACCATACACGAAGAACTTGTTAACAAAGAAAATACTTTAAAATGTGAAAAATGTGGGCAAATTTTAGTGCATTTAGATCATATTGATTTAAATCAAAATTATGAAATATTAAATCACATCCTCGAAAATATGGGAGTGTAACGATGGGCTATAAAATAAAAACTTTAGAAACTTTCAATCCTTTTGAAAGTTTAAAATATGAACAAGCCAGTACAGATCAAATTCTTGATTTTAGAATTATAGATTTCAAACTTCTGTGTTCTAATATAAAACCAACAAAAACAAAAACTTATGAAAGAAAAGATTTTGACTTGTTTTATGCAGATGATTTTTTTGTAAAAAACTACGATACCATAGTGCAAAAATTTCTTATAGAAATTTATCCAAAAACACAAAAAAACTGTTTCGTAGTTAAGCTTAAATCTAATCCTAGTTTAACTTATCTTAAGGCCAATATTAATTTTTTGGATAATTTTAAATACTATCCAAATTTAAAATTTGATATTTTACAAAATATTTATAAAGTAATGATCAAACAAAAATTTTTAATCTTAAGACTTAATAAAAATTTATTTGACAAGATTGATGATTTTATCTTATCGATACAAAAAAATCCATCTATTAAAGAAATAGAGCTTGAAATTGCCAAAGGTGTAGATAAGATTGAACACAAAAGCGATGAAGTTATCTATCATCGAGATATTGAAGAAACATGTTTTGATGAAAATACTAACTATGACGAAGGAGGCTACTGTAAACCTGTTCAAAAAGATGAACTGCTTTTTGAATACATTTATAGAATTCTTGGCAAAGAAGGTAGAAATTTAAGAGGAGAAATCCTTCATTTAAATCCAATAGCTTTTTTTGATAATCCTTTTATCATAAAAGATGAAAGTATTTACACAGAAGAATTAGAAGATAGGATTAAATACTTTAGTGCAAATTATGGGTTTTTAAATAAAGGTTGTTCAGGATATAGCGTTACAAATGATTTAAAATTATCACAAGTAGGGCTTAAAACAACCGGTTCAATCAAAACAAATATCGATGAAAATATAAACTTAGAAATCACTTATTTTGATATAAGCGATGATGCTGTTAAATCAGGCATTGTAAATGTTCAAGCTTCAGATATAAAAGTAAATGGAAGCATTGGGGCGACAAAACTTTACGGAAAAAATATTAGCATCAAAGGCCTAACTCACGCAAAAAGCGAAATTTTTGCACAAGATATTTTTATTACAACACACAAAGGAACTTTGCAAGCTGATACTGTGTATATAAAAAATTTAGAAAACGGGATAGTTATAGCCAAAAATGTATTTGTTGAAAATTGCATGGGTGGAAAAATAGAAGCAGAAAATATCTATATTTGCAATTTATTAGCAGATAATATCTTATATCCTAAAAAAAATCTAATCATAACAAATGATATAAAATTTAAAAATAATATTGTAATTTCTCCACTAGATTTTATTAACAATAAATCAAACTCAGAAACTGAAAATCTTACAAATTTAAGACTTAAAACAAAGAGTAAACTTGATAATATCATAAGTCAAATGCAAAATTACTATGATTATCTAATCAAAAATCAAATCAAGATTATCAAAATTCAAAAAGCTGAAAAACTTAATACTATAGACATGAAATTTTCAAATCTTTATCATGATATCATAAAAAAATACAATCATCTTAGCATATCGTATAAAAAACTTATAAAATTAAAATATCATATTGACGCAAAGCTAAATTTTTTAGATGAAATGGTTTATAATGTAAAAATATACATAAAATCTGAAAATATCGGAGAGGATAATTTTTTAAAATTTTACCCTAAAACAAATACCGACCTTGAACTAAAACATCATATAAATTTAAAAGATTATGAAAAGGTTTTATATCTTGAAAAAGGACAACAAGCAAGCTATATTAAATCAAGTCATGATTATAGTGAAAGCGATATAGAAGAAATTAAAATTATTTTTGAAAAACTAGAAAAAGATAATTCCTAAAAATTATCTTTTCATATTAATAGCTTTTTGTATCATTTGATCGCTTGTGGTAATGCTTTTTGAGCTTGCATCAAAGGCTTTTTGAGTTACTATAAGATTTGAAAGCTCTATGCTTAAATCAACATTTGATTGTTCTAAGAATCCGCCTTTAAATTTGGCTGTATTAACAATTTGACCATCTTTCATAATAAAACTTGCATCACCACTATTAGCTGTTGCAGCAAAGATATTATCACCCATAGCAGCCAATCCTTGCTCATTGATAAAATTATATAAAGCAAGCTTTCCAACTATAGCATTTTTACCATTGCTAAATTGCGCTACAATACTTCCATCATCAGATATATCATATTGTTTAAAAAATCCTTCGGCTACACCATCTTGCTGTGTAACTACATTTTTTTCAACGCCTTCTTTAATATAAATCCCACTATAACCCGAACCAGGTTTATTAGCATCATAAGGAGAGCCTAAATCAATATTAATTGTTCCGCCATTTGGGTTTGCAATGCTTGTAATATTGTTTTGAAGCAAAGCACCATTTTTATCAAAAACCATATTTCCTTCAGTTGGATTGCTTACGGCATTGCCATTAGAATCATAAATTTGGGCAATGGCTTTATATTGTATATTATCGCCTTCTTGCGGCAAAACCCTTTCAAGCGTAACCCTTAAAGTACTTTTACTTCCATCTGCATTATAAATAGGGGATTCTAAAATATCTTTATTGGCTTTTTGTTGTTCTGTTGAAATTTGAGCTGTATCAAGCTTAATACTATTTTCATCCAAACCCTTTAAATCAAGCTCATTGCTTTTAAAATTAAGATTTTCATCTAAAGTTGCTTCAAAGCTTTTTTTTACGCCATTATCGTCAGTGAAATTTAAAATGATCCTATCACCCACTTTAGCACTAAACACATCTTCTTTGCTAACACTACCGCTAACTACATATTTTCCATCTTCGGTTTTTGTAATATTAAATTTACCAGGATCAAGATCTACTTTGACCACTTCTGTTGTTGTGTTAGTATTTAAACTTCCACTCCATTTTACATTGTGAGTTACTTGAGGAGGTAAATACATATTCACAGGTACTTTAATAGCCCCTTGAGAAGCGGTTGTGCCTATACCGAAAGAATTATTTGAATTTACGGTAAAACCATTATTTACCGGAGCTCCTGTGTTAAGATAATCCCCCATAAGCCCCGCAACCCTATCGCTATAGTTGATACCGGTAAAAGCAGGGTTCATTGTTCCTAAAACAAAATTTCCATAAGAATCTACCAAATATCCATTTGCATCTCTTTTAAACGATCCATTTCTAGTATAGTAAGCATTACCATCCGCTCCCAAAACCCCAAAAAATCCTTTTCCTTGTAAAGCCACATCAAATTCGCTATCGCTTGCTACAAGAGAACCTTGTTCAAAAACCACATTAGAAGAAGCTGATCCTGAGCCATATCCACCTTGAGCAGGATTAGTTGATTGAGTAGTTATGGTGCTATAAAAAATATCTTTAAATTGAGCATCAGAATACTTAAAACCTGTAGTATTAACATTAGCTATATTATTTGCATAAATATCAATACCAAAACTATTTGTTTTAACTCCAGAAATTCCATTATAAAATGAATTCATCATGGCTTATGCCTTTTCCTCTTTGTCGCCTTCTTCTGTAGATCCAGAATTAGAAGAATCTCCATCACTTGAGTCTCCACCTGAACTATCTCCAACGGAAGTTGAAGATGAACCAAGTTTATAATCACTAATTTCACCAATATCATCAAAACTTACATATTGACCACCCATTTTTGCATAAGCAACCCCATCAACAAATTTAATACCCTCTATAGGATAAGTTCCATAATTTGCAGTGATCTTTTCCCCGTTTTTATTATTATAAACCACTTTAACACTATACTCTCCATCCCCAGCATAAACACCATCATTATTTCTACCAGGCCACTCTAATGTAAATAAACCTTTTGATACTTCTTTTCCCTCATTACTTTTTTCACTAAATACCAACTTATTATTTTTATCATAAACCTCTAAGGTGATTCCTTTATCATCCGAATCTTCAGGCAAATACATTTTTAGTGCAATAACCTCATCTGCGCCTGTTAATTTGACTTTGTTTTCATTTACCGTAGCCATTTTTCCTATAGCTCCCACTGCTGCAGTACTCATGCTCGTGCTAAAAGAATTGGAAAGTTTTTCCATAGTTTCAACCATTTTTTGCATAGTTGTATTGGTATTTTGTTGCATTTCAAGTGCACTAAGCTGTGAGGTTTGTGTAAGCATTTTATCACTATCCATAGGATCTGTTGGATCTTGATGTTGAAGCTCTATCAAAAGAAGTTTTAAAAACGCATCTTTGTCTAAAGTAGCATTTGGATTACTAACCACACCAGAGCTATTGCTACTAGATGAATTATCCACTTTCGTATCCTTGTTGCTTGTTTGGTTAGTATTAGCAGTATTTGTCCAGTTAAGATTGCTATTCCAATTTGTTGTCGCCATGATAAAATCCTTTTTTTACATTCAGTCTTTTTTAATTAAAAGCAATAAGTGTTCCAACTTAGAAATACTTCGCTAAAACAAGCTCTAGATTGACTTTTTCACTTTCATTTTTTCCATCTAAAGCATCTTTAAAACCATATCCACTACGATTTTTTCCTTGATTTTGATTTTGCTCTCTTTTACCTTGATCACTAAAATTCATTTCAAGTCCAGTAAATCCCATATTTACAAGAGAATTTTTAAACTCGACTTGATTTTGGATAAACAAATTCATTGCATTGGTATTGGAGTTGAAATTGATATGAAGGTTATTACCTCTTTGTATCAAAGTTACTTCCACTTCTCCAAGATTATTAGGATTTAGAGTGATACTAAGTTTAGTGATAGGCGCTTTATATTGATCTACAGCCTCTTTTAAATCTTGTGAAAAATACTGCAAAGTCTCTTTAGGCGTGATATTGCGAGCATTGTTTTGTGTTACTTTACTTAAATCTTTGACTAAAGAATTTAAGTCATCTAAATTATTTTTATCTACATTTTCACTGTGCGTTTTTGTTTGCTCTTGAGTAAAAGTTTCTTTATTGGTATTGTTGTTAAAATTAGCATTATTCTCTTTGTTTTGAACTACTTGAGTTTTATTTAAATTTTCAAAATTTAATTTTTGATCAAAGAAATTCTGTTTTATATCTTTATTTTCTTTGTTGTTGTTTTTAGGCTCTTTATTTAAACTAAAATCTTTTTGTGTTAAATTTGAAACTAAATTCTGAGTATCTTTGACAATTTCTTTATTTGAATTTTTATCAAGATTTAAATTTTGATTATTGTTCTTTAAATTTTTATTCTGATCTTGTATATTCTCTTGATTTAAATTGTTTTTTTCTTGATTTTTATTTAACTCTTTATTAAAATCTTTGTTTTCTTTATTTAAATCTTTAAGATTTGTAAGCTCCTGAGTGCTTGCATTGTCTTTTAACTCTTTGTTTAAATTTTTATCTTGTTTTGTACTATCTTTAATCAAATCTTTAAGATTGTTATCTTTATTTAAATTATCTTGGTTTTTTTTATCTTTTATATTTAACTCTTCTGTTAAATTTTTTGCAAACTCATCATTTTTGATATTTTTTAAAGTATTTTTAGCATCTGTAGTATCTTCTTCTATTTTTGATTTAACTTTATCATTTTTTTCGTGTTTGCTTTCTTTGGATGAAAGCATGGAATCTAAATTTTTTAAAGTTTGAGAAAGCAAAGAACCGCTATCTTTAGAATTTGTTTTTTGCGTAGAATGAGTGCTTGTAGTATGAGTTGTATTTTGTAAATTGTGATTTAAATTTTTACTCATATTGGAAATTTTATTATTGATGATTTCTTTAAAAACATTATCCACAGCACCTTTAAAAAAATCAGCCTTATCTAAATTTGGAAAAGTTGCTTTAAGATCAAGAAGACGATCTACTTTAATATTTTTTACATTTAAGCCCAGATCTTTAGCTATGTCCAAAAGCTCACTAAGATTTGATGCGCCTTTTAAAGCATTAAAATTGGCCTCTGTTTTGATAAGACTCGAAAGTTGAGTAGAAAGATTTGCCAGTTTAACATCTGCTGTATCTGTTTTTAGCTTATCCAACAAAGAAAGAATTTGCATAAAAGAAGCAGATTCGAAAATGCTTATCTTATCACTCTCATCAAAAGCTCCTTTTTGAAGTCTGTTCATCGCTTCATTAACAACTTCTTTTTGACTGATCTTCATATGATCAGGTAAAAATTCATTGGTTTCATCGATAGAATTAAGCAAAGAATTTAAAAAACTCTCCGTATCATCTTTAGTTGAATTTTTGCTATCGCTACTTTCATGTTCCTTATTTTTACTGGTTTTGCTAAAAGAACTGCTAGTAGTAGAAGTTTTACTCGGCGTAAGATTTAAAACATCATTTTGCGGAGCTAAATTTGACATCACTTTTCCTTCAAAAAAATTATTTTAAAAATTTATCTACCATTACATTAGGAAATTTTTCTTTCAAATAAGAATCTTCATATACTTTAATCATCTTATCTTCATTTAAAGCAGTTAAGATATTTAAAAGCTCTTCTAAATTTTTAGCATTTAAAATTTTCTCTAAATTTTCTTCATTTTCTAAAATTTCTGTAAGCTCGCTTGAAATTCTTGCCATTTTTTCGTTTTCATCTGATCTAAAAGTTTCTAAAAGTTCTAAAACTTGAAGCAAAACTTCATTTTTTCTCTCAGCTAAATCGCTTTTAAATTCAACAAAAATCTCTTCATTTAATGGTTTTGACATTTTAACTTCCTTTTTAAAATTTTAATTTCATAAGTTTTTGAAGCAAGAAGTGTTCCAAGTTTTGATACTTTGTAGTTTAAGTTAAATTTTTGTATAATCTAAGCTTTTAAAAATTTAGCTTTGGAGAAGAAAATTTGGAAAACATTAGAAATATAGCAGTTATAGCTCACGTTGACCATGGTAAAACCACTATGGTAGATGAATTGTTAAAACAATCAGGCACCTTTAGCGAAAGAGAACAAATTTCAGAACGCGTTATGGATAGCAACGATATAGAAAAAGAACGCGGTATTACCATACTTTCAAAAAACACAGCGATCAATTACAAAGGCACAAAAATCAACATCATAGATACTCCAGGGCATGCTGATTTTGGCGGAGAAGTAGAACGCGTTTTAAAAATGATTGATGGAGTTTTGCTTTTAGTAGATGCTCAAGAAGGTGTTATGCCACAAACTAAATTCGTGGTTAAAAAAGCTTTATCTTTAGGGCTTAAACCTATAGTTGTAATCAACAAAATCGACAAACCAGCTGCTGATCCTGAAAGAGTGATCAATGAAATTTTTGATCTTTTTGTAGCCCTAGATGCAAACGATGAGCAACTTGACTTTGCTATAGTTTATGCTGCAGCAAAAAATGGTTATGCTAAGCTTGATCTAAACGATGAAAGTGATAATATGGAGCCACTTTTTAAAACCATACTTGAACGCGTTCCAGCACCAAGTGGCACAAATGACAATCCTTTACAACTTCAAGTTTTCACTTTAGGGTATGATAATTTCGTAGGTAAAATAGGCATTGCTAGAATTTTCAATGGGGTTGTAAAGAAAAACCAAAGCGTAATGCTTGCAAAAGCTGATGGCACCAAGGTAAATGGTAGAATTTCAAAACTCATTGGCTTTATGGGTTTAGAAAAAATGGATATTGAAGAAGCAGGAAGTGGAGATATCGTAGCTATAGCAGGTTTTGAAGCTTTAGATGTGGGTGATAGCGTTGTAGATCCAAACAATCCTATGCCACTTGATCCTTTACACATTGAAGAACCAACTTTAAGTATAGTATTTTCTGTAAATGATGGCCCACTAGCAGGAACTGAAGGAAAACATGTAACTTCAAATAAAATTGCTGAACGTTTAGAAGCTGAAATGAAAACTAATATTGCTATGAAATACGAAAGCACAGGCGAAGGTAAATTTAAAGTAAGCGGTAGGGGTGAACTTCAAATCACTATTTTAGCTGAAAATATGCGTCGTGAAGGTTTTGAGTTTTGCATGGGAAGACCTGAAGTTATCGTAAAGGTTGAAGATGGGGTTAAAACAGAACCTTTTGAACATTTAGTTATCGATGTACCTGAGGAATTTAGTGGTGCGGTAATAGAAAAACTTGGCAAAAGAAAAGCTGAAATGAAAACTATGGCACCAACAGGCGATGGACAAACAAGACTTGAGTTTGAAATTCCAGCACGCGGACTTATAGGTTTTAGAAGCCAGTTTTTAACCGATACTAAAGGCGAAGGCGTGATGAATCATAGTTTTTTAGAATTCCGTCCTTTTAGTGGTGCGGTTGAAAAGCGTAACAATGGAGCGTTAATTTCTATGGAAAATGGCGTAGCTTTAGGGTATTCTTTATTTAACCTTCAAGAGCGTGGAGTGCTTTTCATAGAGCCTCAAACTAAAGTTTATACCGGTATGATTATAGGTGAGCACTCTCGTCCAAATGATTTAGATGTTAATCCTATCAAAGGAAAGAATCTTACCAATGTAAGAGCAAGCGGAAGCGATGATGCAATCAAGCTTGTACCACCTAGAAAATTAAGCCTTGAAAGAGCTTTAGAGTGGATAGAAGAAGATGAACTTGTAGAAGTTACGCCTGTAAATGTGCGTGTTCGCAAACGCTATCTTGATCCAACTCAAAGAAAAAGAATGGAAAAAGCAAAATCTTAATGGATTTAAAAAGCTTAGAAAATAATAGACTTTATATACTTAAACGCTTAGGGATCTTAAAATTCCTAAGCATTATCGAAGCCTTGCTTGTAGGCTTTTTAGCCTTTGTTTTTATAAGAGATGCCTTAATTGCAGTAATTTTAGCTGTTTTTGTAGGTATTTTTTTCTTTCGTTTTACAGCCAAAAAACTAAAACTCGCACAAAAAGAATTACAAATTGACGCTTTAAATTTATTTTTGCGTCGTTTTGGGGCGAAATTTAAAAAGCAAAGTTTAAGCCAAAAAGACTTTTTAAAACTAGAACTTACAAAGGATTTGAAAGAATTTAAAAGTCAAAACTGCTTTGAATTTAAGGATTTTAAAATTTACGATATTCAGTTTTTGGACGAAAACAAACGCTTTTTTTGCGGAATTTTACTCAAAATTTTAAGTGCAAACAAAAATCCTAGCTTTAAAAATGAAGAACAAATTTATATCAAACTTAAAGATAAAAACTTCACTTTAAATCATATCTTTTCTAAAGAAAATCATTATCTTATCGCTACTTTAAGCAATCCTTTCTTTATAGATATAAAAAAAGATTTAGAAAACAATTTCAAAAATCTAGAAGAAAATCTAAACTCTATAAAAAATAAACTATTTAAATAACTAACATAAAGTTAATATCATAAAATTTTAATAAATATTAATTATATACTTTAAAAATATATTACTTTTAGTAACACTTTAAAAATTTAATTTTATTTAAATTATTCTTAATTATGCTTAATATTTAAGAAAAAATATACTAAAATCAATTTGAACTGCAAATAAAAAGGAGGAAAATCATGAAAAAACACATTTTATTGCTTGGTTTATGTCTTAGTTTGAGTCTTAGTGCTAAAAGCGTGAGTGACTACAAAGTAGGAGAAGAATTAAGCGACAAGGAAGGAGTAGAGTATTTTAAGGAACTTTCCAAAAGACCTGTGCAAGAATGGCCAAATAAAAATTTAAGCATCAATGATGTTCCAAAAGGCAAACAAGGGGATTTAATCCGTTATGGTATAAAGCTTTTAAGTAAGACAGAAAGCACTCTAGGACCCTATAGCAAGCTAAAAAAGACAAGCAACGAAGTAAACTGTATTTCCTGTCACATGGACAATGACGGCAATGGTTTACCAGGGACAAAAAAATATGTTATTCCATTTTTAAATGTCCTAAACAATTATCCAAGACTTGATATAGAAACGATGAAAATCATCTCTATTGAAGATAGAATTCGCGGAATGGGTGGAACTGACTCTCATAGATTTCCTAATGATTCTAAAGAAATGAAAGCAATTTTAGCTTATTTTAAATGGCTAAAAGAAGCCTATGGTATCAAAGACGGCGTAAAGCTTGAAGGAGATTTTTTTGCTAAGATGAATTTTCCAAATCGCCCAGCTGACCCTGTGCGTGGAAAAAAACTCTTTGAAGAAAATTGCGTTTCTTGTCATGGCGAAAGAGGACTTGGAGTAAAAAATGATAATTACGAACAAGGTAGCGGACATTTATATCCATCTTTACTTATCTATCCTGATGGTGGACACATGGCTATGATACCATTTTTAGCAAGATTTTTAAAATCAGCCATGCCTTTTGGTGCGAGTGCAGATAATCCTATATTAAGTGATGAAGATGCGCTAGATATAGCAGCTTATGTCAATACAGGTTTTGTAAGAATGCCTATAACCACTACAGAAAATCGTGCAGGACTTGATACAGCTTATAGCAAATCCCCATCATTAAAACCTGAGTATTTTGCCTCACCACAACAAAATTTAGACCCTAAAGAATACATAAAAGTAAAATACGGACCTTGGAAAAATCCAAATCACTTCCCAGGAGAATGATTAATTTTGGGCTAAGCCCAAAATTAATCCTCATCTTTGGCTAAATTTTCAAGACTTTTAATCCCTTCTTCGCCTATCAAATTTCCACCTTTTAAGTCGCTAAATATCGCGTTTAAAGAACTCACTATGGCAGTGGAATTAAAACTTAGATTTTCTATAGCTCTTTCTCTTTTTTTCCATATATTTTGCAAAGCCCTTTTTTCAGCTTCTAACTCTTCTTTCATATTTTGATAAGTTTTGAGTATAAAAGTGATTTGCGTATTAAATTCCTTAGAATTTAAGTATTCGTATAAAATGTGATTTTTTTCATCTTTGTTTTGTAAAGCATTTTTGAGTTTATAAGCGTTTATAATGCTTTCTCTAAGCACCGCTAAAACACCTTTGAATTCATTAAAAGTACAAATCAAAATTCCTTCTTTAAAATGCGCTTTTTCTTTATCTTTTGGCATAGTTTTTGTGATCAAAACCGCTATATCGCTTTTTGCAGCTATACTATCTAGCTTAAGCTTATCAAGCCATTCTTTATTAAATTCTTTAGTGCGTTTGCTCTCATACAAAATACTTCCACAAATATTTCCAAAATTATCCTTTACTATATGCAGACAATCAGCTCCATTTACGCCCTTTGGCACTTCTTTTACTTCATCACTTAAATACTCACTTTGTATGTATTCTTCTATGAGTAGTTCAGCTGCTTCGCCTTGGAGTTGCTGTGAGCCTTGTTCTATCCTGCGTTGTGCGTCTTCTAACTTTTGGGCTACACTTTTAAAATTCGTTTCTAGTTCTTTGTATTTAAGATCTTGCTCTTGAGTGCTTTTTTGAAATTCAAGACGCATTTTTTCTCTTTCAAATTCCAAATTTTTGTTTTCTTGTTCTTTAAATTCTTTAAAAGCCTCTTCTTTAGCTTGAAATTTCAATCTTTCTTCATTTTCTTTTTGCTCTCTTTTAAGTCTTTCATTTTCAGCCTTTATACTTAAAAACTCGCTAAGTTCTTTGCTTTTTTTCTCGAGTTCTTCTTGCATGATTTTCATTTCATTTTCATGCTCTTTGTTGAATTTCTCGCTGAATTCTTTTTGGAAATTTTGCTTTTGAGTGAGAAGTTCTTGTTCAAATTTTTGCTTTTCTAAAAGAAGCTTTTGGCTTACTTGCTCGCTTATGAGTTTTTCTTGTTCTATCTTTTGAGTTTTTAAATCATTTAAAGCTTTTGTATATTCAGCTCTTTTGGCATTTACCTCATCATCAAATTCTTTTTTTTGTTTTAGCATTTCTTGCTTAGCTTTATCTAAAATTTGAGTATATAAAGCAGCGCTGATATCGATAAAACTTCCACAACTTGGGCATTTGATTTGTTCATTTTGGTTTAAATTTAGCATAAAAATTTCCTTAGAATTTTTCCCTAAATTTAACATAGAAAAACAAAGATTATTCTAAGATTGACTTGTTAAAATCATTCTTTTAGAATAATTAGGATTACAAATGCAAAAACACACCAAAATTCACGGCTTTGCTAAATTTAAACTCATCGTTATTCTTGCTTTGATGTCAAGCATAGCACCGCTTTCTACAGATATGTATTTGCCTGCACTTTCTCATGTGGAGCAAAGTTTTCAAACTAATTCTTTTTTAACCCAACTTAGTATCGCAAGTTTTTTTATCGCTTTTGCTTTAGGACAGCTTATATATGGGCCTTTAAGTGATATTTTTGGGCGTAAAATTCCAGCTTTGGCAGGGATATTTTTCTTCATCGTTTCGAGTTTGTTTTGTGTGATTATCGATGATATTTATGCTTTTATCGCTTTGAGATTTTTTGAAGCACTTGGGGGTTGTGCAGGTGTGGTTATCGCAAGGGCTATTGTCAATGACTTGTTTGAGATCAAAGAAGCTGCAGGGATTTTTGCTTTGATGATGGTTTTTAGTTCTCTTGCTCCTATGCTTTCACCAACTTTTGGGGGAATTTTGCTAGAGTATTTTTCATGGCATAGTATTTTTGCGACTTTGTTTGCTTTGGGAATTTTACTTTTTTTGATGATACTTTTTGGTTTAAAAGAGTCCGCACCTCATCTTAAAAACAAAAAATTTTCCCATCATGAAGCGATGAAAAGCTACAAATTTGTTTTAAGCGATAAACGCTTTTTAGTTTATATACTATGCGCTTCTTTTGCTTTGGCGGCGATGTTTGCTTATATCACAGGATCAAGCTTTGTTTTTACGCAGTTTTTTGGCTTAAGTGAGCAAAAATTTGCTTTGCTTTTTGGAGCAAATGCTTTAGGTTTTGTCATCTGTGCAAATATCAATGCGAGATTGGTTTTAAAATACGAAAGCGAAAAAATTTTGGCAAAAGCTTTGATGATAATGTTTATATCGACCGTGATTTTACTTGCAAATGCTTTTTTTCACCCAAATTTCTTGCTTTTTGAACTTAGTATTTTTACAAGTATCGCTATGCTTGGTTTCATCGCACCTAATACCACGACTTTGGCTATGGCAAGGTTTAAAGAGCATAGCGGAACTGCTTCTGCGGTGCTTGGAACGGTGCAATTTGGTTTTGCAGGCTTTATCTCCTTCGTGGTTGGGGCTATTAACGCAAATACGCCGATAATCCTTGCTTTTGTAATGTGTGCTTGCGTATTGGTTGCAAATATGATATATTTTCTAATCAAAATAAAGGAGAAAAAATGAAAACAAATAATATCTTTATGGCTTTAGCCATAGTTTTGGCAAGTTTGATTCTAGCTTTTGGATTTAACAAGGCTTTAAGTGATTTTAAAACACTTGAAAGAAGTGTAAGCGTAAAGGGTTTAAGCCAAAAAGAAGTCGAAGCAGACACTTTGATACTTCCTATAAAATTCACAAGATCAAACAACAATCTTACAAATTTATACGAAGAACTAGAACAAGATAAAGAAAATATCATCAAATTTTTAGAAAAACAAGGCGTAAAAGAAGATGAGATCAGCTACAACTCGCCAAATATCATAGATCGTTTAAGCGATCCTTATGGCAACGACACTCAAGCTACATACCGATACATAGGCACTGCGAATTTACTCATCTATACTCAAAATGTAAAGCTTGGAAAAAGCATACTAGAAAACATTTCAAGTCTTGCAAAATTTGGTATAGTAACAAAAATCGATGATTATGATATAGAATACCTTTACACGAAGCTAAATGAGATAAAACCACAAATGATAGAAGAAGCAACGCTCAATGCTAGAAATGCAGCGATAAAATTCGCACAAGATTCAAACAGCCATCTAGGCAAGATAAAAAAGGCTTCTCAAGGACAATTTAGCATCAGCAACAGAGATAAAAACACCCCTTATATCAAAACCATAAGAGTGGTTTCTACTATAGAATACTACTTAAAAGACTGATGATGAAATTTCAAGCTAAGCTTTAAGGCCTAGCTTGGAACTATAGAATTTTTTCGTGCGGTTTAAGAATTAATTTTGCTATTCGCAACATAATATATTTTTGTCTTCTAAAATATAAATCATGTTTTAACCACTTATTATCTTATTAATAAAGTTATGTATTTTTTCGCTATGCAAAACTAAATTAATCTCATCTTTATTTAAATTTTCAAAATATTGTGCTAAACTTTTTTTAACATTTATCCCATCTATTTTTATATTATTTCCATTGTTTGGATTTATGTTATTTTTCTCATTTTCTAATAAACATAGAATACCCTTATCTGCAAAAGCATTGCACTTGATTTTACTCTCTATTTCCAATATTTGTTTGTTTGAAAATGTTTTATATAACTTATTTTTAGACAGTATTGTATTTATACCATTACATATAATTCTTATTGGTATCAAATCTTCTATTTCAATATTTTTATTGTCTTTTCCATTAGACATATCAACAAATATACATTCTACCTTTATTAATTTAAATTTTTTATTAGAAATTTTATTATATTGTTCTCTGCCTTTTTCGTCGTTATCTAATATAACCCTAAATAAAGCATTTTTTGGCGCAAAAGAATCGCAAAACTCTAAATACGATTTTATATTATCAGCCCCATCACAAGAATGAATATAAGGTTTATCAATATTATGTATTTCCAATATTTTTTCTATATATACCTTATCGCATTGTCCTTCTACAATGATGTTAAAATTATCAAATATCATAAAATCGTTACATTCTATACCCAAATAATCACGAATTTTTTTCATACCAATGCTATCAGAGATATTAACTAACTGTGTTGAGATACAATTATATACATTCCCGTTTTTTCTTTTAAAACTTTTTTCTTCAACTTTTTGCTCTAAAAGATTAACATTTGTAAAGGTTGAAGAATCTATAAAAATTGGAGAATGTGTTGTAATAAAAAATTGTCCGTCTTTAGCGTTTTCTTTTATGTCAGATAGCAATTTCTTCTGTAATCCAAAATGAAGATAAACATCTGGTTCATCAATGGCTATTATCCAAGAGTCATTATTTTTTCTCAATTTATCTAAAATACGAAAATGCATCAATATATGCGATAATCTTTGCAATCCAGAACCTTTCGAATGCAATGTTTTATGTTGCGAATTATCTTTAATAAAAAAATCTGTTTTAGCAATTAACAAATCTTTAAAACTTTCTATTTCTTTTGGCACATCAAAACCGAAACTCCATCCTTCTTTATATTTTTCTAGCAAAGGTGAAATATTATTTGATAATTCATTTAGCACACCTTGTAATTCATTTAAAACTGTTTCAATTTTTTCTTTTAAAATTTTTTTACTACCAGATATTCTTCTTCCAGCTGTTTCCATTTCAAGTACTTCATCTATTAGTATCTTTATAGTAGGTGGAAACGAAATGTTTATAGCCTCTAAAAAGAAAAAATTTATTTCCTCTAAAAAGCTATTAATATCTTTCTCATTTAGCTTGGAATTATTTTTCATTCCGCTAAGTTTATATTTTTTTTCACTTTCTTTAAAATTATCTTTATCTTTTGTTGATAAATTCCAATCTTTTTCTATATGATACTCATCTGAATTTTTTACAAAAGTAATTTTTATTTTTGGCCTATAGCTACCTCCCCTAGTAGCTTCGTATTTATAATGAGGACAATCTATTTCTTTTAAAAAAGCGAATTTATCAAAAAATAATGCTAATGCTCTTAATATATTTGTTTTTCCAACATTATTCGCGCCACAAAAAACAACCATTCCATTTTCTTGTGATACATTAATTTCCATATCTATAATCGAACGAAAATTTTTTATAGAAATTTTTTTAATTTTTATTGGCATTATTTATCTCCTATTATTTTTATCTCATCTTCGGTGAGATTGTAAAGTTTATAAACGATAGAATTGATTTTATTTTCTAGTTCTTGGGTGTTTGTGTTTTTGTCTTGTTCTTTAGCTTTTAAAA
Organism: Campylobacter sp. BCW_4323; assembly: GCF_001763115.1. Lineage (NCBI taxonomy): Bacteria > Pseudomonadati > Campylobacterota > Epsilonproteobacteria > Campylobacterales > Campylobacteraceae > Campylobacter > Campylobacter sp. BCW_4323. Next base: position 94,198 of record NZ_MJYC01000036.1, read on the forward strand.
TTTCATCGACTAAATTTATAAGTTCATCGGCTATTTTTTTATTTTTGGAATTTATAGTTACTATAGGGATATTTAGTAAAGGCTCTTTGTCAATTTGATAATTATTGCCTTGCATTTTTCCTTTATGTTTCAACCAAAATGCTATAAGCTTTGAATTTAAAATAGCAGTTAAATATTTAACATTAATTCTTTGAGTTTTAATCACATAAAAAGTTGCTGACACATAACAATCAAAATCAACATAGCTAAATTTAGGCTCACCTACGCATTTTCTAAGTGCTACTATTCTAGGACTTCCTGTAAAAAATTTTTCATCTCTTGCTCGGTGCAAACCATAAGGTTTATTATCAGAAGTGATAACCTTTTTAAATTTATCTAAATGTTTTTTCGAATTTGGATAATTATCCATAGAATTTGGATTTTTAAAAGATGAATTTGTATAAATAACCCAAAAATAATTATATCTTTTTACAAAATATTTTTGAATATTATCGCTTTCAAAAATTGGTTTTAAAAGTATTTTTTCATTTTTTAAAAGATTTAAATTTTCTACTTCTTCATTTGTTAATTTTTGAATTCCCTGTCCTAAATAAAAATTATTTCCTAAAATTTCTAAAGATTTTTTATTTATATTTTCTTGAGGATAAACTATTCCTTGTGCCACTTCCCTTTCTTCAAGATAAAATTTCCCATATTTTTGAATTTTATTGAAAAATTCTTCATAATCACTTTTTGTAAAATTTAAAGTTTTATCTATGAATTTTTTTGGAGTTAAATTTATCTTTAGAATTTCATTGTTTTGGGTTTTTTCATTTTTTAAAAGACTTAGAGCATCTTCATAAATTGGAGTTTGGGTTGTGATTTTAGCAAAATGAAATTCGTAATTTTTAGGCGGTTTTATTTTTTGAAAACTCATAATCATCGTTTGTATACTTGCAGAATCAAACACCATAAAAGAACTAAAATCAACAAGGCTTAAAATTTGGGATTCTTCTAAAACTATATTGCGTAGTTTTTTAGCTCCTGAATTTGTAATCCAATTATTAGTAGCTATAAATGCTAAATATCCATTATTTTTTAACATATCAAATCCACGCCCTACAAAATGATACCAAATATCCATTTTTCCTTGATAAGTTCTTAGCTTTTTTGTATTAGCAAAAAGTTCTTTATTTTCGGCTTCTTTTATATAAGGTGGATTGCCGATGATGAGATCAAAGCCTTTGAAATTTCCATCATCGTCCAAAATTTCAGGGAATTCAAAACGCCATTCAAAAGGATGATTGCTTTCTAGGTTGAAGATATTGTCGTATTCTTTTTTAAGATTTGCAAATTCTTTTGTGGCTTCTTTTTCATCAAAGTCAAAAAGAGTCATATTCGCACTAATAAAGAATTTCAAATTTTCATCATCTACGGCTAAGAAATTTCCGTATTTTTTAGAGTATTTTTCACATTTATCGTTAAAGCCTTTCATTTCTTTTTTAAATTTATCTGCAAAGCAGAAATTTTTAAAAGAAATTTTGAGATTTTTTATCTCTTGGTTGATGTGGCTTTTATCTGTGTAAAAGCCTTCTTTATAGTCTTTTACTGTGCGTTTGTATTTGCTGATGCGTTCTTTGATGTTAGGATAGTGGTTTAGGCTTTTGCCTGTTTCAAAGTAAGATACCAAAGAATTTCCGCATTTTATGTTTATATCGATGTTTGGCAATGTTTTAAGATCGTGATAATTCTCATCATCAAAGCTTTGATAAAAACTATGTTTTAAAAGCTCTATCCAAAGCCTTAGCTTGGCGATCTCGCATGAGTTAGGGTTGATATCGACTCCAAAAAGGTTGTTTTCTATGATGTCTTTTTTGGTATGAAAAAGTTCTTGCTGGATAAGATGGGCTTTATCTTTAGGTGTTTTTGGGCGTTTATACTCTATAAACTCGCCTTTTCTACCCGTGATGAGAATTTCATCGTTTTGTACTTCTAGGTAAAACTCTTCATCAAAAAGATTTAGCTCATCATAGATACTCAGCATAACATTTAAAGCAGAAACCAAAAAATGCCCGCTTCCCACCGCAGGATCGCAAATTTTTATAGAGTTTAAAAGCTCTTTTTGTATCTTTTTATCTTCTTTTCTTAAAGATCTTCTTAACTCGCTTATATCTTTAGCATCAAGATCAAATTGAGCGTTGAATTTATCAAGCACAACTTTTGTGATGCTTTCTTTACACATATAAGAAGTGATAAAGCTTGGCGTGTAAAAGCTCCCTTCTTTGTAGCCATTAAGTTTTTCAAACACATTTCCTAAAACGCTTGAGCTTATGAGTTCTTTTTGGTTTAAAATTTCGCTTTGCTCATCATCGCTACCAAAATCAAAGCTATCCAAAAATTCAAACAAGTATTCCAAAAGCCTCACTTGTCCTTTTTTAGCCTTGCATTTATCATCTTTTAGCACAGTGTTTTTATAGTAAAAAAGCTTTAAATCATTGCTTAAGCTTGAAATTTCAAGTGTGTTTTCTATGCTTTGTTTTTCAAACAAAGAAGAATTTAGATAAGGTAGATAAGCAAATTCGCTTTTCTTTCTCGCGCTTTTTTCTTTGGCTAAAACTTCAAAGAAAAGTTCGCTAAGCTTGTCAAAATCAGGGATTTTTTTGAAATTTAAAAATTTCAAATTTTTATCATCATTAAAACGCACCAAATTTGACTCTATAAGCTTTAAAAACAAAATGCGATTAAGCCATAAGATCAAAAGTTTTAAGATGGTTTCAAAATTTTCTTTTTCAAGCTTAGAATTTATAGCGGTGTAGAAAGTGCCTTGCTCTTCTTTACTTTCTTCACTTTTTGCGATGATGAGTTTTGAATTTTGTTTGCTCTCACAAAGCCCTAAGATGTATAAAAGCTCTTTGTAAAAAGCGTTGTTGAGTGAATTTGCATCGTTGGGGTTAAACTCACTTAGCAAACAATCTTTGCTAAAAATTTTAAACAAAGGCTTAAGCTTACCAAAGCTTAATTTATCTTGCTCTAAGATAGGTTTTAAATCCACAAAAAGCCCTTTTAAAGTGCTATCGCCATTTAAAATCTTTTCAAATTCTTTATAAATTTCGTCGGTATTGCCTTTAAAAAGCGAGTTTTTGCTTTCAAAATTTTCAAAAGCTTCTTTAAAATACTTGCTTTTGTTAAAAAGCTCTTCAAACAAATCCGCCTTAAAGATAAAAAAGCTATAAAAATCCGTGATGATGATGTGCTTAAGCGATGAATTTAACGCTTTTCTTTCGCGAAGATAGTATAAAATTCACTCATGCAAAGCCTTGCAATTAGGTTTGCTTGGGCTAAAAAATTCTCTAGAATTAGGCAATTTTGCTTCGATGATGACTTGAGTAAGGCCATCTTTTTTTAAGGCTAAGTCTATACCACTGTTACCTTTGTGTATGCTTTTGACTTCGCATTGAAAAGATAAATTTTCAAAAAATTTGCTAAGAGCGTTTGCCACAAGGGAATCTTCGTTGTTTTTGAGATTGTTTTCTAAATTTATTTTATAGTCTTTTAAAGTTTTGATAAATTCGTTTAGTTCTATTTCTAAGATAGGCTTTTTGCGGTGGTAGGGATTTAAAAATTCTTTTTCATTTATAGCTTCAAATTTCATATTGCACTTTCAATAAATTTTAAATATTTTAGCAAAAAAATCTCAAGTTTGGTATAAAATTTAAAAGTTACTTTTTGTAATTTTATAAAAAAATAATTATATAAAATGAGAATATTTGATACAAAATTTTAAAATTTTAAATATTTTTATAAAAATATATCATTTTTTAAATTTATCAATACCCCTAGTTTTATTACAATAATTCTATATATCATTAAAAAGGAGTAAAATGCGTTATTTAGCTATATTTGCGATTTCAATCACGCTAAGTTTTGGTGCAGCTAATCCACCTATACAAGATAGAACGGGCACAGGACTTGTTTTATCAAGTCACGAGCTAGCCAATAAAATAGGCAAAGAAGTTCTTGACAAAGGCGGAAATGCCATAGATGCAGCTGTATCTGTAGGTTATGCTTTGGCTGTAGTGCATCCTGCAGCAGGAAACATAGGTGGTGGTGGCTTTGCAGTCATTCATCTAGCCAATGGAGAAAATACCACGCTTGATTTTAGAGAAATGGCACCTTTAAAAGCAAGCAGAGATATGTATCTTGATAGCAAAGGAGAAGTTATAAAAGATGCTTCAACTATAGGTTATCTAGCTGCTGGAGTACCAGGAACGGTTAAAGGTATGAGTGCTATACTTGATCGCTACGGCACTATGAAACTAAAAGACTTGATGGCTCCTGCTATAAAACTAGCTGAAAAAGGTTATCTCATCAATGATAGACAAGAACAAACCATGCTAGAAACTAAAGATATGTTTAAAGAATTTCCTAGTTCAAGCAAATATTTCCTTAAAAAAGATGGCAGCACTTATAAAAGCGGGGATTTATTTGTCCAAAAAGATCTAGCAAAAACTTTAAAACTTATCGCAAAGGAAGGTCCTGATGCTTTTTATAAGGGAAAAATCGCTGATTTAATAGCAACGGATATGGCTAAAAACAAAGGCATTATCACTAAAGAAGATCTAGCACAATACCAAGCTATTTGGAGAAAACCTGTAGAAGGCACTTATAGGGGTTATGATATCATTTCCATGTCGCCACCTAGCAGTGGGGGTGCTCATATTATCGAAATTTTAAATATCATGGAAAATGCCAATATAGAAAATTTAGGCTTTGCAAGCTCTAAAACTTTACACATAATGACTGAAGCTATGCGTCAAGCTTATGCGGATAGATCAGAATACATGGGCGATCCTGATTTTGTAAAAATCCCACTTGATAAACTTACAAGCAAAGAATACGCCAAAGAAATTTATGCAAAAATTCCAAAAGATAAGGCTTTACCAAGCTCAAAAGTAAAACCTGGTTTAGGACAAATTCGCGAAGGACATAATACCACTCATTATTCTGTGCTAGATAGCAAAGGCAATGCTGTAAGCATTACCTATACTATCAATGCGAGTTATGGTTCGGGCGCTGCGATTGAAGGTGCGGGGTTTTTACTCAATGATGAAATGGATGATTTTTCAATCAAACCAGGGGTACCAAATTTATACGGACTTGTAGGCGGAGAAGCTAATGCTATAGAACCTAAAAAAAGACCTTTAAGCTCTATGAGTCCAACTATCATACTAAAAGATGGAAAAGTATTTATGGTAGTAGGTAGTCCAGGTGGTTCTAGGATCATCACGACAGTTTTACAAGTGATTTCAAATGTGATCGATCATAAAATGGATATATCAACAGCAGTAGAATCTCCAAGATTTCACATGCAGTGGCTACCTGATGAAATCAGAACAGAGCCTTTTGGAATCATCAAAGATGTGCAAAACAATCTTGAAAAAATGGGCTATAAAATTACCAAAGAACCTTATATGGGCGATGTAAATGCGCTATCATGGTCGATCCAAAAACTGGAAAAATCGTAGGCTCTATGGATACAAGAAAAGAATTCTAACTTCTTATTTACCCTTGAAATTTCAAGGGTAAATTTATACAGGATTTTTAAGTCTTCTTTTAAAAAATGCTCCTAAAATTAAAATCACTGTAAAAGCAATGAAAAAATATAAAAATTTAGGCACAGGCACAGGATCTCCTGCTGCATAAGAATGCAATCCTGAAAGATAGAAATTTACCCCAAAATAAGTCATCAAAATAGAATAAAATCCTATAACACTCGCACTTGCAAAGGCGTAAGGATTGTTAAATTTTGAGATAAATCTAAGATGTAAAATCATAGTATAAACAATAATAGAAATTAAAGCCCAAGTTTCTTTAGAATCCCAGCCCCAGTATCTTCCCCAGCTTTCGTTTGCCCAAACTCCACCTAAGAAATTTCCTATAGTGAGTAAAGCAAGTCCTATTATCATCGCCATTTCGTTGATACAATGTAAGTTTAAAATACTTTGATCTATTTGAGCTTTTTTTGGATTTCTTAACATAAATAAAATCAAGCTAAATACTCCAAGCAAAAAGCAAAGTCCTAAAAATCCATAGCTTGCAGTGATGATAGAAACATGGATATTAAGCCAATAGGATTTTAAAACGGGCACAAGATTTGTAATTTGTGGATCCATAAAACCAAGATGTGCTACAAAAAGAGAAATTCCAGCCATAATACTTGCAGTACAAAGCGCTAAAGAAGATCTTTTATAAAAAACAAGTCCCGCAAAAGCACAAGCAAAAGCTATATAAACCATACTTTCATAAGCATTACTCCAAGGAGCGTGATCTCCTACATACCAACGAAAGATTAAAGCTAAAGCATGAGCTAAAACACTTAAAGTAATGAGAATAAAAATGGCATTTTTAAGCATTTTTGGAGCTTTTTTAAGGCTTAAAATTTCATAGACTAATAAGATAAAAAGCATACTACCTAGTAAAAGATAAATAGGGGTGAGATTGTCAAAAATATTATAATGATTTAAAAAAAGCTCTAAAGAAATTTGAGTAGGTGTAGGGATAAGATTTGCTCCGTAGAAATTTTGAAAATTTTTAAGTCTTTCTAAACTTTCATCGGCTTTAGAAAAATCTTTGGTACTAAAAGCTTGTTCAAAATCAAAAAAATATTTTGCCAATAAGCTTTGCATATTTTCTATATCCTTTAAATCAAAAGGCATAGGTGTAGCAGGAGAATACCAAGTATAGGTTTTTTGGCTTGGATCAGGAAATATTCTAAAAATTTCTCCGCTATAGATATAAAAAGCGGTGTTGATTTTTTCATCAAGAGCTAAAATATCTTTATCAAACTGATCTCTTAGAGCAGGTTTTTTGCGGTTTGCTTCTTCTATATAGTTTGAAAGTTTGTAAAAATCTCCATCAAAAACATCATCATAAGCAAGATATTTTTCATTTTTATCCACGCCTAAAATTTCTTTTAGCTTTGCAGTTTTTACGCTAATCATTTTTATTTGTCTAAAATGTTGTGGATACATCATCATACCAAGAAAAATTTGATTATAGTTTAAACCTAAAAAATCATTTTTTTTGGTAATCTTATGGATGTAATTCATCGCTAAAGTATCGATAGGTTTTATCCTGCCATCAAAGTCTTGCACAAGTAAGCTTCCAAAAAGCATAGAATGTTTTGCAGAATTTTCTTTGATATTTTGTATAAGCTTTAAGGTATTTTCATCGGCAAAACTTTTTATATTAAAAGCAAAAAGACAAAAAAGAATTAATAAAAGATTTTTTTGATTTTTAAGATAGTTTGATAATTTTTGAAATCTTGAGTTTTTAGCAAATAAAATCCATAAAAAACCTAAAGTCAGCAAAGTATAGCCTATATAGGTCGGAATTTTTCCAGGATCTTTATTGACTGAAAGTATGGTGCCTCGTTCGTCTTGATCATAAGAACTTTGAAAAAATCTATATCCGCCATAATCTAAAACATTATTCATAAAAATTTTATACTCAAAACTTTTATCTTGATCGATCACTTCGATATCTGAAGCATAAGAAGAAGGACTCATAGAACCTGCATAGCGATCTAGAATAAAATCTTTTAAAGTCAAAGAAAAAGGCAGTTTGATCTCTTCACGACCCCAGTTGAGTGCAAAAATTTCACCTCCTAGTCTAAAAGGCAAAACATTTTCATTGTTGTAATTTGGAGTGAGTAAAATTTCTTTGCTTTCATTATTAAAAGAAATTTGCATTTTGATGATAGGATTGCTCATTGCATTAGAGGCTTTTTCATAATCAAGTAGTTTTAAATTTATAGTTTTATTTTGCTGCATGGAAACTTTTTTTTCAAAACTATTATGGAGTAAAGGATTAAAAGCTACTTCAAAGGATTGATATTCTACAACCTTACCTTCATCATTATAAAGCATTAAGGCTATAAATTCATCTCTTGTCACAATGATATCAGAACTTTGTCCTTCTCTAATGTGCATACCTCCTTCTACGCCAAAATAACGCGTGATTGCAGCGCCAAATAAAATTACTATAAAAGCACTATGCAAGAGCAAGGAAGCATATTTTTTTCTTTGTAAAAGTTTGTGTATAAAAATAATACCTATAAGATTGATTAAAAGCAAAAGGTGTAAGATATCAAACCATAAAGCATTATAAACTAAGGCTTTAGCAGCATTTGTGCCAAAATCATTTTCGACAAAAGTCGCTACTGCACAAGAAAGAGCATAGATAAAAAGTAAAATAAGACTCATCCAAAAGGAAAAAAAGCTTTTCTTAAACATTTTTCTCCTTGTATGCTAGAAAAAGTGTTTTAAAAAGCTTATCTTCATTAAGCTTTTGATTTTTTTCATCTTTTAAAATTTCCATAGTCAAAGCAAGGCGTTTAGCACTCATAAAACCAGGATAAATCAGTAAAGTTTTATGTTTAGGAGTAAAAAATACCAAAGTAGGCGTAGCGTCTATATTGAATTCTCTTGAAAGTTCTTCTGTGCTTGTTTTTTTATTGTCGTAATTATGAATTTTATGATAACTTGTATTGATATAATAAGAATTATATGTGTTTTTTAAGATATTTTGAACTTCTTTGTTGTTTTGAATTTCGTGTTTTAATTTATCGCAATAAACACAATTATTTGCACTAAAAATAATTAGCACAGGTTTGTCAGAAAAAACAATATTTTGATTGTCTTTAAAAAATTCTGCGATTTCTTTGTAAGAGTTGAGATCAAGATTGTTTGCATCTTGTTTGTATTGTTCTGTAGTTTTTGTTCCTTTAGAAAGAATATTTTCATCTATTTTTTCATCATTACAAGCACAAAATAACAATATTATAAATCCTAAAATCAGTTTTTTTAACATCAAATCCTTTCATTTAAAATTGCCTAGAAAATCTAGGCAATTATTATTTTAACAAATCCACTATAAAAGCATAAATCATCAAGAATAAAAAGATCATTCCTGTAATCAGCATCAAATAACCTGCTAATTTAGCAATGCCTTTATAAGAATCAAATTTAGAGTTTTTCTCATATAAACTTTCAAGCTTTCCGCTTTCTTTTAGGCGTTGATAATACGCATTTCTTTCTTGTTTAATCTCGGCTTCACTTTGGGTTCCTGAGAAAATTACCATATCCATAGGGAAGCGATCTGCTCTAAAATGAGTATTGAAGAAGTGGATTGCAAAGATAAATCCTGTTGCAAGTAAAGCTTCATCAGAGTGCACTAAAGAACAAAGATTGATCATCCAACCTGGTAAAAAGGTACTAAAGAAAGTAGGAAACCATAAAACCAATCCTGAAAGTCCTATAACAAACATACCCCAAAATACTGCTAGATAATCAAATTTTTCCCAATAAGTCCAGCGGTCAAATTGTGGTCTTTCGCCCATGCCAAAGAACCATTTAAAATGTGCTTTCATATCTTTAAAGTCTTGCCAATTTGGCATTAAAGAATCAGGTCCAAAAAGGGCTTTTAAAATTTTCATTTTATCAAGTTTTCCTGTTTGTGGATCACGCACTAAATCTCTTCTTTTCCAGTTTACAAGTATGATTTCTCCAATATGAGAGAAAAAGACTATAAACATAACAATAGCACTAATATGATGCACTATGGTTGCACCGATTGGTCCGCCTATAAGATCTATCATGGTTTGTGCCCAAGGAGCGGTATAAAATTTTTGCGGCAAACCCGAGAAAGCAAGTCCTAAGAAACTTGCCGCCATAAAGAAATGCTGAATTTTATGGAAGGTTGAAAAACGTTTGATTAAAACCTTGTCATTGTGTGCATTTTCTTTTGCTTTTTTCCATTCTGCAGGATGTGAAAATCTTGCTAAAATCAGTCTTATACTCCAAAGTAAAGTATGCAAACCAAAGAATACAAAAACTCCTATCACTAAAGCGGTCATAAAGATATAAGCACCGTGAAGTAAAGGATAGTTTTCTCCATCACTATGATCAGCATGTGCAATAAAATTGGCAAAATTTTCATTAGAATTTGGATGACACTGTGCACAAGTTTGAACACGATTTAAAGACGATAGGGTTGAGTTTAAATCTTCAACTTTTAAAATATTGTGTTTGCCGTGACAATCATAACAGGCTGCGATTTTTGGAGCACTACCAGGACTATTTAATACCATAGCCTTACCATGAAAAGTATCATGATAGCGATCTTGTTTATCTTGATGACATTCACCGCACTTAAAATCACTTCTTTGTTTTAAGGTCATTGCATTCATTAATGGATCGTTGTTGTGGATATCATGACAAGTGGTACAAGTTGGAATTTTTTTCTTTTTTCCATCTTTATCAAGTTGTATTTGGCTGATATTTTGATGAATGCTGTGTTTAAATTCTTTATCTATATCTTTATGACAACTTGCGCAGTTTTTATTGATAAGATCTAAATTTGTAGCATTATTGTAGCGAATAGATTTTTTATCTTCGCCTTTTCCGTGGCAATCCCTGCAACTTGGAACATCTCCAAAATACATTCTTGAATGAATGCTATCTTTAAAATCATCTAAATTTTTAGCGTTTTGCCATTTTTCTATTTGTTCTTTTTGAACTTTTCTTCCAGAAAGCACCCAAGATTCTATACCATCTAACATAACATAAACATGGGTATAGCCTAATTTTTGGCTTAAATTTGCAATATTAGAAGCATCAAAAGTAAAACGATTCGACCCATAAAAAATTAAGGTTGCATTAAAATCATCAGGTAATAAATTTTGCCAATTTTGCGCATCAACTAAAACAGCATTAGGTATATTACCTGCAACCTCTCTTTCTTCCTTGGAATTAACATCCACAAAATATACATTTTTTTGCCCTAAAAGTTTTTCAGCATCTTTCATACTGATAGGAGTTACACCTTCAACTATACCTATTTGAATTTTTCCGTCGGCAAGTAAAAAAGGGGTTGAAAAACAAAAAACAGCAAGCAATATAAATTTTATTAAACTTTGTTTCAAAATTTACTCCTTAAACTCGCCCAAAAAAATGGACGAAAATTTTATTTTAAAATATTTTTAGCTTCTTGTATATAAACCAAAGCCTCATCTACTATTTTTTTGGAGTAAACAGGACCATGCACACCCCAAGAACCATCTTTTTGCAATTTTTCTGCAATAGCCCTTGCTTGATTTGCCAAAGTAATAACACGAGATTTTTTCTCTACAGAAAGCTTAGGATTTTCAGCCATAGCTTTATCAATTTCTTTCACGCCTTTAAGAATATTTTCATATCCATCTTTTACAGGTTTTTGCCAACCTACGACAATGTCGTAGATAGTCTCTTGATCTGTAAAATGAAGTTTTTTAGGTAAATTTGATTGAACCGCACTGTGACATCCACTTGCACCTGGCCCCATTAAATTTGGATCACTAAAACTTGTACGTCCACAAGCCCACATTAAATCAAGGAAAAATCTTCCATCATCATCTCTAGCGATGGTCCATCCTGGAGTTTTTGGAGATCTTTCTTTACCTTCTGGCGGATTAAGAGTTTTAGCAGTTTTATCAACTTTTATTTTCCAAATGTGAGAAGCTCTAACATTATCAAATCCACCTTTATCAGGATTTTGAACTGCTCCAAAGTTTTCACAACTCATCATATTTGGCATGTGACAAGCTGTACAATTATCTTTTGAATGAATTCCTCCTTGTTTAAAGAAGCTAGCTTGTGTGTCATGACAATCTGTACAAGTTTTTTTAAGCCCTACTTTAGTATATCCATCTTTCCAATCATTGAAAGTAACCTCATGAGGATCGTGGCAAGTAGAACATCTCATACCCTTATCATAGTGAGCTGAACTATACATTTGCGCACCTTCAGTTCCACAAGCTGGACAGCTAGATTTAAAGAAGGCATTAAATGGTTTTCTAGGATTTTTCTTAGCATCTTCTTCATTATAAGAAAATCTTTGATGACATCTTTCGCAGTTTGATGGCATACCTGCACCTCTAGCACCATAAAGATGAGCACCTGCACCATGACATTCTTCACAAGAAATACCTTTTGAAATTGTATGTTTTCTAAGCTCTTGAGTATTTCCTAAAGCTTTATAAAATTCTTCTTTGCTTTTAAAATCAAATTTAAAACTATGACAGGTTTCACAATAAGAACTTGCAGGCTGAAAAAGCATATTTTTACGATATTGTGCTGCATAAGAATTTGTTCCCCAAACTTGAGAGCCATTACCTCCAAATTGTTCCATAGTAGTAGGGAAACCTGGAGAAAATTCTGCTATTTTTTTGGTCATTTCAGGTGTTAAAAACTCACTCCAAAGTCTTGAAAATTGATTACCTCCGGCTACTATTTTTCCTGTCATATTGCTAAGATTTCCATCTTCAACATGATAAGTTCCACGAACCAACCATCTATCAATAAAACCATATTTTGTTCTAGGTGTTCCAATTACAGCATAGACATCATCAGGATAAATTCCATCTGGTAAAATAGTAGATTGTGAGTTATACATAGGTTTTTTTAAATCATTTCCTACTTCTTCAAACTCATCAGGAAAACGAACGGTTTTTGCATGACGTGATCTTTCCCAAGCTTTATATTGAGCAGGATGACATTCACCACATTTTTTTGGACCTACAAATTTGTTTGGAAAATCTAAAAAAGATTCCATTCCTAAACGATAAGTCACTGAAGTATGAGCTAGATTGTTTTGCTGTGCAAAAGTAGGACCATTAGAAAATTCTACATATTCTTCTTCCCTATCACTAATAGCATATTTACCTACTATACGACCTTCTTTTTCATATTTAAACATAGGATGATGTTCTTTAAGATATTTAAAAAACGCATCTTCTTGGTGCACATAACCCTCAAGTGTTCTTGGTTTAGTATCGCCATCTTGTGCAACTTCTCCTTGAATAAGAACATTTGAATTTTCTGCACTACTCACATTTAAAGCAAATCCCACCCCAAGCAATAGGGTTAAAACCTTTCCCTTAGAAATAAGCTTTTTCATAAGATACACCTTATAAATAAAATTTTTAAGATAATATAATTATGAAATAAATAGTTTAAGATATAAATTATCTTATTTAAATTATATTAACTTTTATATATAAAGTTTATGTTAATTAAACTTAATAATTAATAAAATTAACAATTTCATCGTGAATTTATATATTAATTTCTATTTTTTATTTAAAATTATATCAATAAACCAAGTAGCCGATCACCCAAACAACTTTTTTAAAAGAACTAAATTTATACAATCCATATAAATATACTAAACCTTCCAAACCCCTAAAAACACCCTATTCTCTCTAAAAACCCTAACCAGCAACAAACTCTTTTTTAAACACAATTCTAAGCATCATCTAAAACAACAATAAAAATAAACATAGGATTTATATATAAAGTAAGTAATGAAGATATTTAACAAGTCCGCAATGAGCTACTTTCCCCCTGCCAGTAAGGCGTAGTATCATCACCCACGATGTGCTTAGCTTCTTGGTTCGGGATGGAGCAAGGCGTTTCCACATCTGTATAATCACGGACATTGTTATTTAAATATTCTTTGAAAGATTGAATTTAAAAAATAAAGCTTAATCTTTCATTTCTTTACTTTTTTCTTTATTCTCTTTCTTCTTTACTTATCTTTTATCTTTAATAAGTTTTTATATAGAATACTTAAAAAACAATGTTAAGAGCAAGTTCTAATATAAACTTTACTTGAAAGATTTCTATTAAACTCTAAATATTATCTATATTCAAAGTCTTCTTAAAAACCTTAACAAGGAAGTGATGCTTTATTAAAGATAAGCCAAACGCTCTATTAGTACTGGTCAGCTAAAGGACTTTCATCCATTACACACCCAGCCTATCAAACTAGTAGTCTTCTAGAGAGCTTAGAGAAGATTCATCTTAGAGTTGGCTTCACGCTTAGATGCTTTCAGCGTTTATCCTTTCCAAACTTAGCTACGCTGCGATGCTCTTGGCAGAACAACAGCTACACCAGTGGTTTGTTCAACCCGGTCCTCTCGTACTAGGGTCAAATCTCTTCAATCTTCTTACGCCCACGGCAGATAGGGACCGAACTGTCTCACGACGTTCTGAACCCAGCTCGCGTACCGCTTTAAATGGCGAACAGCCATACCCTTGGGACCTGCTCCAGCCCCAGGATGCGATGAGCCGACATCGAGGTGCCAAACCTCCCCGTCGATGTGAGCTCTTGGGGGAGATCAGCCTGTTATCCCCGGGGTACCTTTTATCCTTTGAGCGATGGCCCTTCCACACAGAACCACCGGATCACTAAGACCGACTTTCGTCTCTGCTTGACTTGTATGTCTTGCAGTTAAGCTGGCTTATACCTTTATACTCTACGAACGATTTCCAACCGTTCTGAGCCAACCTTTGTAAGCCTCCGTTATTATTTGGGAGGCGACCGCCCCAGTCAAACTACCCACCAGACATTGTCCCACTTGAGGATAACTCAAGCTGGTTAGCTACCCAAATAAGAAAGAGTGGTATCTCAACAACGGCTCATATACAACTGGCGTCATATACTCAAAGCCTCCCACCTATCCTGCACATTCTTATCCAAGTAGCAGTGTCAAGCTGTAGTAAAGGTCCACGGGGTCTTTCCGTCTTGCCGCGGGTAGGAGGAATTTTCACCTCCACTACAATTTCACTGGATCCCTCTTTGAGACAGCTCCCATCTCGTTACGCCATTCATGCAGGTCGGTATTTAACCGACAAGGAATTTCGCTACCTTAGGACCGTTATAGTTACGGCCGCCGTTTACTCGGGCTTCGATCAAGAGCTTCGCTAATGCTAACCCCATCAATTAACCTTCGAGCACCGGGCAGGCGTCACACCCTATACATCCTCTTACGAGTTAGCAGAGTGCTGTGTTTTTGGTAAACAGTCGGGAGGGACTCTTTGTTGTAAGTTTCTTCGCTTTCGGAGTAAATCCTAGTACGAAGCTAACCACACCTTATACCGAAGATACGGTGCTATTTTGCAGAGTTCCTTAAAGAGAGTTCTTCCACGCGCCTTAGAATACTCATCCCACCCACCTGTGTCGGTTTACGGTACGGGCAACATTAGCTAAACTTAGAAACTTTTCTTGGCTCGACGGCATCAGGGGTTCTTCTATCCATCCGAAGACTTCAAAAAGCCTTTCAGTTCTCGGAGTATTGTTATACGGATTTGCCTGTATAACCTCCTACGACCTTAGACTAGCACTTCCATCCGCTAGCCCCCTTAGCCCTAAGCGTCCTTCCATCGCACACTAATGTTGGTATTGGAATATTAACCAATTTGCCATCGTCTACCCCTTTCGGACTCGACTTAGGACCCGACTAACCCTACGATGACGAGCATCGCGTAGGAAACCTTGGGTTTACGGCGTTAATGATTCTCACATTAATTATCGCTACTCATGCCTGCATGCTCACTTCTATTCGCTCCAGCACTCCTTGCCGGTATACCTTCGACGCAAATAGAACGCTCTCCTACCACTTGCACACAACTTAAACTACTTAAACTTTAAACCAAGAATATTTTTACTGATTTTACTAAGTTTTATTTCTATCTTTACTCTATAAAAATCAGTAAAAATATAACTTAAAACATATAACTTAGTTTTTTATATTCTAAACTTAAATAATCTAAGTTGTGTGCAAGTCTACAGCTTCGGTACTTACTTTAGCCCCGTTATATTTTCCGCGCAAAATCACTAGACCAGTGAGCTATTACGCTTTCTTTAAAGGATGGCTGCTTCTAAGCCAACCTCCTGGTTGTTTAAGTAACTTCACATCGTTTTCCACTTAAGTAAGATTTAGGGACCTTAGCTGGTAGTCTGGGTTGTTTCCCTCTTGACGACGGATTTTATCACTCGCCGCCTGACTGCTGTGATTACATATAAGGTATTCGGAGTTTGATAGGGTTTGGTACATTGGTGTATGCCCTAGCCCATTCAGTGCTCTACCCCCTTATATTACGACACAACGCTATACCTAAATATATTTCGGAGAGAACCAGCTATCACGAAGTTTGATTGGCCTTTCACCCCTATCCACAAGTCATCCCGGGGCTTTTCAACGCCTATGGGTTCAGTCCTCCACTAGTTCTTACACTAGCTTCAACTTGCTCATGGATAGATCACTTCGTTTCGGGTCTGCAGCATCTGACTAAGCGCCCTATTCAGACTCGCTTTCGCTACGGCTTCGCGTTTGCTTAACCTTGCCAGACACCACAACTCGCAGGCTCATTATGCAAAAGGCAGTCCATCACACTGTATTGCTACATAGTGCTCTGAATGATTGTAAGCAAATGGTTTCAGGTTCTATTTCACTCTGATCACCTCAGTTCTTTTCACCTTTCCCTCACGGTACTTGTGCACTATCGATCTGGTATTAGTATTTAGGGTTGGATCGTGGTCGACCCGGATTCAGACAGGATTCCTCGTGTCCCGCCCTACTCAGGATACTGCTAGCTAAGCTTTGTTTTTCGCATACGGGACTATCACCCTCTATGGCTATACTTTCCAGAATGTTCTGCTAAACTCAGCTCTTGCACATTGCAGTCCTACAACCCCCAGTGCAAGCACTGGGTTTGCCCTCTTGCGCTTTCGCTCGCCGCTACTGACGCAATCTCTATTGATTTCTTTTCCTGAGGGTACTAAGATGTTTCAATTCCCCTCGTTCGCTCCTATATAGGTAATGTATATCTCTATACATTGGGTTGCCCCATTCGGAAATCTACGGATCAAAGCTTCTTGACAGCTCCCCGTAGCTTATCGCAGTCTAGTACGTCCTTCATCGCCTTTACCAGTCAAGGCATCCACCATTCGCTCTTAGTAGCTTACCTTTTGATGTTCTTTTAGCAAATGAGCAAGGCTCATCTTAAAGAACCAAAGCTAAAGGCCTACCCCGCCAACCTAAAAGATATTAGACTTAAAACGAAATAAACTAAACATTCATTAAAAAATTAATGTAGATAAAGCTTCAATTCTTAATCACTAAAAAAACAATTTGCATAAAAGTTAGATATAATCTAACTTCTACCTTTTATTATTGATTCTAAAACGCATCACTTCCTTGTTAAAGTTTTTATGATAAGACTTCTTTATCTTAAGACGGAAAGCATTCAAACACTTAATATAAAACTAAATGATTTAGTCTCAACTAAGCTGTGAGTTTGAAACTTGTCTTTAATTTATAAATCTTAAATCTAATATTCTCTTTATTATAGAAATAAAGATAATTAAAAGATATAAGTTAAACCAAAGAAAAGATAAATAGGTTTTATCCTTTAACAAGTCCTGTAAAATTGTTTTTATTAAAACTTGCTTGTGACTCTTAACAATGATAATTAAAAAGAACATTTAGGTTTAAAACCTAAAGGAAGTATATATATTAATATAATCATTATAAATATAAATACATAATGTATATGCTACTTATATCTATTTAAAGTATATTCTTTTATAGTTAAAGATAAAAGTAAATCTGAATATAGAGTTTATATTTTATATTTAATCTACTTTATATACTTGCTTTAGATTTTAAAGCTTTTTTATTCAAATCTTTTTTATGGTGGGCCTAACAAGACTTGAACTTGTGACCTCACCCTTATCAGGGGTGCACTCTAACCAGCTGAGCTATAGGCCCTTAATAAATGGTGGAGAATAGCGGGATCGAACCGCTGACCTCCTGCGTGCAAAGCAGGCGCTCTCCCAGCTGAGCTAATTCCCCATAAACAATTAGCTTTATCATCAATCTTTGAAATCTAAACAAGAATCAATTGAGTTTATATATTGAAGTAATAGTGGTGAGACTTATTACTTTGTACTCTAGAAAGGAGGTGATCCAACCGCAGGTTCTCCTACGGTTACCTTGTTACGACTTCACCCCAGTCGCTGATTCCACTGTGGACGGTAACTAGTTTAGTATTCCGGCTTCGAGTGAAATCAACTCCCATGGTGTGACGGGCGGTGAGTACAAGACCCGGGAACGTATTCACCGTAGCATGGCTGATCTACGATTACTAGCGATTCCGGCTTCATGCTCTCGAGTTGCAGAGAACAATCCGAACTGGGACATATTTTATAGATTTGCTCCACCTCGCGGTATTGCGTCTCATTGTATATGCCATTGTAGCACGTGTGTCGCCCTGGGCATAAGGGCCATGATGACTTGACGTCGTCCACACCTTCCTCCTCCTTACGAAGGCAGTCTATTTAGAGTGCTCGGCCGAACCGTTAGCAACTAAATACGTGGGTTGCGCTCGTTGCGGGACTTAACCCAACATCTCACGACACGAGCTGACGACAGCCGTGCAG